>JBIITU010000147.1:0-7511 GCA_044340335.1 Steroidobacteraceae bacterium | reverse complement strand
CGGGGAACGGCAGGCCATACGTGGTGTAGAGAATCGCGACTTCGCTGCCGGGCGCGACGTTGTCGAGGTTCTTCTTCGCGATGTGCAGCAGCGCGAGGTTGTACTCGGGCGTGCGCCCGACCTGGCGTGACTGCTGGAACTGAACCTGCCCTTCGACGCCCGCCTTGCACAGCGCGCGCTCGATGTAGCCGCGCGTCATGACGTTGTTGGCGTAGTTGTTGTTGTCGGTGGTCTCGCGCACCAGCACCATGCGGCGGAAGCCCTCGCGAACGAAGTCGAGCGCCACATCCTCTTCAAAACGTGTGAGCCCTTCGGTCGGCGCATATGCACCAGCACGCACGTCGACGCGATCGCCGAACAGCGCCGCGAGCGTCTGCGCGGTCGCGTGCTCGACATCGACGGTCGCGCGCGACAGCCGCGGCGTCAGGTCTTCGTGCAGTACGCTGAAATCGGTGATCCCGGCGGCGTAGGAAAATTCATCGGCGTCGCGGATGCCGTTCGGGAACGCCAGCGGGTTTGGCCCGGGGCCGCGGGCGGGCGCGCCGATCACGAACACGCCTTCGAGGTAATTGGTGCCGTCGCGCGGATCGATCGCCCACAGCGAACGCTGCAGTGGCGCTTTCACGTCCTTCGCGGGCGTGATCATGCCGGGCGTCGTCGGCACGGCACTCGCGGCGACGGTGACCTTGGGGTCGTAGATCGAAACGTATGTCTGGCGATCGGCCGACAGCCGGTACAGCCCGACCGAATCGTGCACGCCCTCGAGGCCCGGTGCGGGGAAACCCACGGCATACGGCGAGAGCCCGAGCTGCACGCGAAACGGAAAAGTGCCGAAGAAATTCTGCGTGCAGGGTTCATTCGGTGCGCTGGCGCGCGCACCGAAGCTGCGCTTGACGACTTCGCGCCGGTACAGCGGATCAAAACCCTCGGGCTCGGCCCAGTCGGTGATCAGCACGGCGATGCGGTCACTGTTCGGACCCGTCGCGGGTGCGCCCTCGGCGAGGGCGCCCTCGGCGAAAGCGCGCTCGGCGAGCGCCGCAGACAGCACTGCGGCGACGGCCAGCGCGATCAAGCCCGCGGCGAGTCGTCGCGCGATCATCCGCTGGACTGCGCCACGCCGGATCAACTCAGCTTGCACGTCGGCCATCGACAGTTCCCCCCGAAACCGCGCCAGACCTTGATGTTAGGCGCGCAACGTTCCAGGGGTGGGCTTCACGGGCAGCGTGCCGCAGTGCGGACGCGCGACGAGGCGGACTCAGCCGCCGTGCTTCGACTCGGGCGTATCGGTGTCATCGTGCGCGGGATCTGCGCCCGGCTTGCCGGACGCGGCCGGCTTGCCGCCCGCGGCGCGCATGGTGCTGAGCCAGCTTTCCTGCATCTGCTGCCACAAGGCGAGATTCTGCTGCATCAGATCGCCGAGCGGACTCATCGGCGTGTTGTGCATCAGCTTCGACAGCTGCGACTGCATCGCCTGCTGCTGCTGCACGACGGCGGCAACGCTCTGCTCGAGATAGCGGCCCATGTAGCCCTGCATCGAATCGCCGTAGAAGCGGATGATGGATTCGAGCGTCGGGGTCGAGAGGATCGGCTGACCGAACTGTTCCTGGTCGGCGATGATCTGCAGCAGGATCGACCGCGTGATGTCCTCGCCGCTCTTGTCTTCGACGACCTTGATCTTCGCGCCGCCGACGATCAGCTTGCGCAGGTCGTCGAGCGTGACGTGACGGCTCGCCGTGGCATCGTAGAGCCGACGGTTCGCGTACTTCTTGATGACGCGTTCTTCTGACACGGGGGCTAGTCTACCCGCAATTAGGGGTTTATCTGGCGCTGCAATAAAGAAGGGGAGCGGGCACGAGGGGGTGTGCACCGCCCCCCGAGGGGGACGTTTCCTGACGGGGCCCGGGGGGCCGCGTTACGGCGCCGGCTTGGCCGACGCCCGGGGGAACCTGCGCCTGATCAGGCGCGCTGGCGCGTCGCGGCGCTCAGCTCTTCGTTCGCCGCTTCGAACCACTTGCCGAGGTCGGCCTGGGTGGTCTGCGCGAGCTTGACCCAGTCGTTCGAGCGGGCGGTCTGCTTGGCGACGAACTCCTGCGCGAGCTGGGCCTGCTTGGTGGCGAGCTCGGCCGGATCCTTGGCGCCGACGACCGTGTTGGCCTGCGCGATCGCGAGCTCAAGGGCTTCACCCATGACGGCGTAGCCTTCGCGGGCGGCGCGCTCTGCGCTGCGGACGAACAGCTGGTTCAGTTCGATGAACGGGCCCATGGCCTTCTTCTGGAAGGCGAGGAAAGCGTTGAAATCGGGAATCTGGTGGGTCATGGCGGCGCTCCAGCTCGTGATGGGAGGACTATAGCGCGCTTTTTAATGCAGTGCAAAACTTTTTTGTGACAACCCTCCCGGATGCCAGAGATTCTCCCAAACATCATTTAAATCAATCAGCTACAATCCGGCCTCTGCTGACCCCGGGCATCCCGGGTCGGTCCATGATTTTGCATCGCAAGAGGTTTGCATGAGCGACAAGGGCGCCGACACGCTGTATTGGACCGACGTCTATCTCAAAGGCCAGGAGGAATTCCTGAAGCGCTGGAGCCAGTTCGGCGCCGCGCAGCCGGGGACGGCGGGCGCGTCGCCCTTCGCGTCGCCTTTCAATGCGCAGTTCGCGTCGCCGGCGGGCTGGCCGAACTGGGCGCAACTGTTCGGCGCGCAGATGCCCGGCCCCGCGGCCGATGTCACGCGCCACTATTTCAACCTGCACGAGCAGTACCTGACGGCGACGCGCTCGCTGTGGGACACGCTCGCGAAGGCGGCCGCGCAGCCTGATCCGGCGCAGCGCGTCACCGAGTTCACGCAGGGCCTGCAGCAGCTGCAGGGCCAGTTCACGAAACTCTGGCAGTCGATGTTCGCGCAGTGGAGCGGCAACTCCGCGACCGCCGCGAATGCCGGCGGCGCAACCAACTCACCGTTCGCCATGCCGGGCATGCCGCAGTCTCTCGATATGCCGGCGCTGGGCCTGACGCGCGAGCGCCAGGAAGCGCTGCAGCAGTTGCAGCAGCTGATGGGCGAGTACCTGCAGCAGCAGGGCGCGCTGAGCCAGCTGTGGGGCGAAGTGATCGCCGACGGCCTGAAGCGGCTCGGCGAGACGCTGACGGCGAAGCTGCAAAGCGGTGACCTGCCGAAGTCCGGCAAGGCGCTCTATGACCTGTGGGTCGAGAGTGGCGAAGCGTCCTACGCGGTAATGGCGCACAGTCCGCGCTACGCGAAGGCGCAGGCCGATCTCGGCAACACGCTCGCCAAGCTGCGCACGCAGCAGCGCGAAGTCATCGAATCGGTGAGCCGCGAGCTCGACCTGCCGACGCGCGCCGAGCTGAACACGGTGCATCGCCGTCTGAAGGACATGAAGGCCGAGATTCGCGCGCTGCGTGCCGAACTCGATCGCGCCAAGGCGCCGCGCGCCAACGGCGCCCGCAGCGCCAAGCCGCGCACCGATCTCGCCAACTGACGCCGCATCGCGCACCCGAAGGACACGACCCATGACTGACAACACTCTCGATCCCCAGGTCGCGATGCGCGAGCTGGTCGACTTCAGCCAGAAGTTCGCCGCCGGCATCCCGGCGCTGCAGGCCGCCTCCGGCGTCGAAGTCGGCTGCTCCGAAAAGGAAGCGGTGTTCCGCGACGACAAGATCACGCTGTACCGCTTCAAGCCGATCGCGAAGCCCGCCGGCGTCACGCCGGTGCTGATCTCCTACGCGCTGGTGAACCGTCCCTACATGATGGACCTGCAGCAGGATCGTTCGCTGATCCGCCGCCTGCTCGAGCAGGGCCTCGATGTCTACCTGATCGACTGGGGCTACCCGGACGGTGCCGACCGCTTCCTCGATCTCGACGACTACATCAACGGTTTCCTCGACCGCTGCGTGCAGTTCGTGCTCGACCAGCACGGCATCGACAAGGTCAACCTGCTCGGCGTCTGCCAGGGCGGCACGTTCAGCCTGTGCTATTCGGCGCTGCATCCCGAGCGCATCAAGAACCTGGTCGCGATGGTCACGCCAGTCGACTTCAAGACGCCGGAGAACCTGCTGTCGAAGTGGGCGCAGGACATGGATGTCGATGCGGTCGTCGACTCGGGCGGCAACGTCTCGGGCGAGATGCTGAACGTCGCGTATGTCTCGCTGATGCCGTTCCGGCTGATGCAGCAGAAGTACGTCAGCCTGGTCGACATCCTCGGCGAGCCGAAGCAGGTCGAGAACTTCATGCGCATGGAGAAGTGGATCTTCGACAGCCCGGACCAGGCCGGCGATGCGTTCCGCCAGTTCACGAAGTGGTTCTTCCAGGAGAACCGCCTGATCAAGGGCACGGTCGAGCTGGGCGGCGACAAGGTCGACCTCAAGAAGATCTCGATGCCGGTGCTGAACATCTACGGCCGCCAGGATCACCTGGTGCCGCCGTCAGCGTCGATTCCGCTCGCGAACCACGTCGGCACCAAGGACTACACCGCCTTCGAGATGGACGTCGGCCACATCGGCATGTACGTTAGCGGCAAGTCGCAGAAGCAGCTGCCGGAGACCATCGCAAAATGGCTGAAGGATCGGGAGTAAAAACCATCGAGGCCACCGGCGCCGCCGCGGCGGCGCTGCAGTCCCTGCAGGCCCAGGTCGGGCAGGAAGTCCACGTCAGTGACTGGCTCACGGTCACGCAGGATCGCGTCAATGCGTTCGCTGCAGCGACCGACGACCAGCAGTGGATCCACGTCGATCCTTCGCGCGCCAAGGCCGAGTCGCCCTATGGCGCGACGATCGCGCACGGCTACCTGACGCTGTCGCTGCAGATCCCGCTGCGCGGCCTCGTGCAGGAGGGCAAGCCCTTCCTGCCCGGCGCGAAGAACGTCGTGAACTACGGCCTCAACAAGCTGCGCTTCCCGAACGCCGTGCGCGTCGGCAGCCGCATCCGCGGCCGCTTCACGCTGGTCGCGGTCGAGGCCGTCGCCCCGAACGTGCTGCAGGTCACCGAAGGCTACACGGTCGAGATCGAAGGCCAGGGCAAGCCCGGCTGCGTCGCCGAGAGCGTGATGCGCGTGATGTTCTGAACGCCGGTGCGCGCGGCCGCGTTGCTGACGCCGCTCAGTCGATCCGCACCAGCGTCTTGCCGAAGTTCTCGCCGCGCATGAGCCGGCAGAACTGCGCCGGCGCGGCGGCGAGACCCGCGACGACATCCTCGCGATAGGCCAGCCCGCCCGCGGCATACAGCGGCAGCACCGCATCGAAGAACTCCTGTCGCCGCGACTCGTAGTCGTAGACGATGATCGGCTCGATGCGGCCGCGACAGGCCATCAGCGGCCCGAGGTTGGGGCCGGGCGGCGGATCGGCGCGGTTGTACTGCGTGATCGCGCCGCACAGGATCACGCGGCCGTGCATCGCGAGATGCCGCCCTTCGACCACGAGCCGCTGCAGCTCGCCGAACGTGTTGTCGAAGAACACGTCGACGCCATCGGGCGCGAGTTCGCGCAACCGCGCGCCGACGTCCTCGGACTTGTAGTCGATGCAGGCCTCGAAGTGCGCACTGCGCCGCACCCAGTCGCATTTCGCGGCGCCGCCCGCAATGCCGATCGCGCGGGCGCCCCAGTGACGCGCGAGCTGGCCGACCATGCTGCCGACCGGCCCCGACGCCGCCGACACCAGCACGGTCTCGCCGGCGCGCAGCCGGGCGGTCTCGCGCAGCCCGAAGTAGGCCGTCATGCCCGGCATGCCAAGGATGCCGAGCGCGGTGGACTCAGGCACGTGCCGCGGATCGAGCCGCCAGGCCGCATCGCCATCCGACACTGCCCATTCGGCGAGCCCGGTCTCGAGCACGAGCCGATCGCCGACCGCATGCACCGGATGGCGCGACTCGACCACCTCGGCGACCGCCTTGGCCGGCATGACATCGCCCGCTTGCGGCATGCGCAGGAAGTGGCGGCCCGACAGCAGCGATCGCACATAGGGGTCGAGCGACAGCCACCGCGTGCGCACCAGGATCTGCCCGGGGCCGGGCTGCGGCCGCTCGCCGCGAGCGAGTTCGAAATCGGCTTCCTGGGGCAGGCCTTGCGGCAGTCGGGCGATGCGTACTTGCATGTTCATGCACCCAGTGTCGGGCCGGCAGCCCGGCCCGGCAAGCCGGCACCGAAGCGGTGTCCAGATCAGTCGGTCACTTTCCGGTCGCCGCCGATGTGCGCGTCGCGGGCGCCGCGAGCCTGGCCTAGCATCGTGGCACGGTCTGAAATGATGTTCGCCCGAAGACGCTGGAGACTCGCTTGCCCTTCACCCTCGCCGCCCTGTCACCGACGTTGCGCTACGCCGAACACGCCGCACCCGCCAGCCTGCTTGCCGCGAATGCGCAGCGCCTGGCTACAGCCATTCGTGCCGCGAAACTCAATAACCCCGACCTCGGCATCGTCGTGCTGCCGCTCGGCTGCTTCTCGGGCGGCGCGGGTGTCACGGACCTCGCGCCGGCGGCGGACTGGCTCGCACCACTGATCGCCGCGGCGACCGACTGCGATGTCTGCATCGCGGGCGCGGACCGTTACGGCTGCGCGCCGGGCAGCGCAGGCACGGAAGCCGGCTTCCTGATCGCGCCGCAGCGCGGCCTCGTGCGCGTGCAGCGCGCATTGAGCGATGGTGGCACGCACATCGAGACTTTCGATTCCGCGCATGGCCGTATCGCGGTACTGATCGGTGGCGATCTGCTGCATCCGGAGTACGCGCGGCTGGCGATGTTCGCCGGCGCCGAGATCCTGCTGAATCCCTGCGCCGAGCGCGCCGACGAACGCGCGGCGGCGCGCCAGTTCTCGCGTGCGGCGCGAGCGTGGGAGAACCACGTGGTCATCGCCAGTTGCGGGCTCAGCCAGAGCGTCGACGCCGACGGCCTGCCCGCCGCGGCGCTCGCAGTCCGCGCGCACTCGGCGATCTGGTCGCACTCGGCGCAGCTGCTGGTCGAGGGCGGCGACCCGGCGCTGTTCGCGACGATCGATCTCGCGAGCCTGCGGCAGCGACGCCTGGATCCGTGGATCCACTTTCCGGCGCAGCTGCGCACGGGCCTCTATGCCGAAGTCTATGCGCGCGCCGCGCGCGGCGAGTCCGCGGGCGCAGGCGCGCCGCCAGCCGCACCCGCCTCGCCCGCTGCACCCGCTGCGCACGAAGCCTACGACGTGCTGCTGATGCAGACGCACCAGGTGTTCGTCGGCGGCCCGGACTCGCGCGATGCGACGATCCGCGACAACCTCGATCGCGCGCTGGCGCTCGCAGTGCCGTTCGCGATGCGCCCGAGCACGAAGCTCGTCGTGTTCCCGGAGTTCTTCCTGCAGGGTTCCGACGGCCCGCATCCGCACGACTACTGGGAACGCTGCGGCATCCGCATCCCGGGCCCTGAGACGGACCGGCTAGCTGCCTACGCGCGCCAGTGCAATGTCTATGTCTGCGGCGCGGTGCTCGAGTACGACCCCGAGTGGCCGCTGCGCTACTTCAATACGTCCATCATCATCG
>JBIITU010000002.1:0-52233 GCA_044340335.1 Steroidobacteraceae bacterium | reverse complement strand
CGTGCTGCGCTATCGCAAGCTGCAGTGCGCCGACCTGAACGGCCTGCTGAACGTCACGACGCCAGGCAACGTGTTCACGCAGTACGTCGAGCGTTACGGCTACGACGCGCTGATACCGGTGATCGACACACCGATCGGTCGCCTCGGCACGCTGATCTGCTACGACTCCAACTGGCCTGAGCTGTGGCGCGCGCTTGCATTGCAGGGCGCGGAGGTCATCTGCAACCCGACCAGCGAGATCCACAGCAACCGCCGTCCGTACTGGTACCAGGCGAAGCGCGCGCATGCGGCGGAAGCGCGCGTGTACGTCGCGTCGGCCAACGCCGGCAGCGAACAGTTCCGCGCCGGCGCGCCGGTCACGGGCATGAACCGCGGCCACTCGGCGCTGATCGATTTCAACGGCGAACTCGTCGCCTGCGCCGACGGGCCGGGCGTCGTGCCACTGGTCGGGCGAGTCGAGCTCGGCGAGCTGCGCCGCGCGCGGCAGCGGCCACCCGCGCGCCATGAAGGGCGTTTCCAGGCCGCGGCCGTGGCCGACGCCTACCGTCAGTTCCCGGGCTTCCCGCTCGACTGCTTCCTGGCGCAGCCGATGCTCGAAGCTGCAGAAGGCCCGGCGCTCGTGCGACAGCAACTCGAGCGCCTCGTCGCGCATGGCGTGATCCGCAGGTGAGTGCTCGCTCAGCCCGACCCGCTGCCGGCGTCGACCGCGGGATCGCTCGCGGCGGCGACGATCTGCGTCGCGAGCGCCTTCAGGCGCGGCGCGAGGTCGGCTTCGATGCGCTCGCGCCGGATGGCGCGCGTCACCATGCGCGCGGCGAGCACGCCGAGCACCGCACGGCCGCGCAACAGCGGCACGGCAAGCAGGCACTCTTTGGTCTGGAAGCCGTCGAACTGGCGGTTCTCGACGAACGAGTGGTCCTGGAAGTAATGGCCGTCGCGGCCGATCGCGACGAGCGCTGCCTGCAGGTCGGCATCGCTGCGCGGGAAGCGGCTGTTGGGCGGATCCTGCGCGGCCGCGTCGAGCAGCATGCGCCGCGTATCGGCATCGCAATACGCGAGATAGACGAGGCCGCTGGCCGTATCGCGCAACGGCAGCTGGATGCCGGCAGAACTCGTGAACAGCTTGTGCGGGGTCAGGGCGTCGGTTGTGTGCGCGACGCGCAGCGACAGGCCCTGCGGCAGCACCAGCGTCAGCGGCCAGCGCAGCACCTGGCAGGCCGCATCGAGCAGGGGTTGCGCGACCCGCGCGAGCTGCTGCGGCGGCGCGTAGCCCGACGCCAGCCGCAGCACGCTGTCGGTCAGCAGGTAGCGACTGTCATCGGCGCGACGCAGTATGTAGCCCATGCGCTGCAACGCGTTGATCGCGCGCATCGCCGTGGAGCGCGGCAGGTCGAGCGCGCGTGCGATCTCGCTGACACGCAGCGACTCGTGCCGGTTCAGCAGCTCGAGTACGTCGAAGGCATGACGGATGGCGCGTGACACCGGGACTCCTTGCGTCGCCGACGGCTGCAGTATTCAGCCAGTGCGCCGCCGGCTGGCCTGTGGGCGGTGATCGTGACCGAAATCCGGTCACACCGTGCAACCCGGACCTTATCTTCCAGGCTCGATCGCGTCGGAGGCTCCGCGCATGACTGACACCCGCTACCGCTGCCCGGCCGCGCTTGATGGCCTGACGATGGCCGACCCGGCCATCAACCAGTGTCCGTACGACTACTACGCCCGCATGCACGCCGACGCGCCGGTGCACTTCGATGCCCGCATGGGGCTGTGGCTGGTCGCGCGCCATGCGGACATCGTCGAAGCCTCGCTGCACTGGGAGGCGTTCTCGAGCCACATCGACATGCGTCGCGATGTCTCGAGCGTCGATCCCGGCGCCGTCGACGCGCTGTTCCGCCGCGAGGGCTGGCTGGTCGAAGACGTTTTGTCGCAGGTCGATCCGCCGCGCCACACGGTGTTCCGCAAGATGGTCGAGCGGCTGTTCACCGGGCCCGTCGTCAGGCGCATGCACGCCTATCTCGACGAGCACGTGCTCGAACTGCTTGCCGGCTTCGAGCAGCGCGGCCACGCGGATTTCCTCAATGAGTTCGCGCTGCTGCTGCCGCTCGACGTGATCGCCGACCAGCTCGGGCTGCCGCGCAGCGACGGCGCGCTGCTGCGTCGCTGGAGCGATGCGTTCATCGCATCGTTCGACCCGACGATCAGTGCTGAACGCAAGCTGGAACTCGCCCGCATCATCCTCGAGTTCCAGCGCTACTTCGTCGCCTGGCGGCAGAAGAAGACCGAGCAGCCAGGCGACGACCTGATCTCGATGCTGGTGGCGACACGCTGGGACGACGGCCGCTCGCTCAACACCGAGGACTACCTGGCGATGTGCGCGCAGTTGATGGTTGCAGGCAGCGAGACGACCCGCAATCACCTGCTGTCGATGCTGCTGCTGCTGTGCGACGACCCGGCACTCCAGCGGCGGCTGCGCGCAGAGCCGGCGCTGATTCCGCGCTTCGTCGACGAGTCGCTGCGCTTCGAGTCACCCGTGCAGGGCTTGTATCGCCGCGCCACGCGCGACGTATCGCTGGGCGGCGTGACGATTCCCGCCGGCGCCATCGTCATGCTGATGTACGGCGCCGGCAACCGCGATCCGCAGGCGTTTGCCGAGCCGGCGCGGCTCGATCTAGAGCGCCCCAACGGCAACCGGCATCTGGCTTTCGGTCATGGCATCCACAGCTGTATCGGCCGCACGCTCGCGACGGCGGAGCTGACGATCGCGACGCAGCGCCTGCTCGAACGGCTCGGGCCGATCCGGCTCGCGGCGGACCAGCCGCGACCAACGCGCATGTTCCACTTCAACATGCGGGCGCTCGAATCCCTGCACATCGAGTTCGACGTGCGCCGCTGAGCGCGTCAGCCGCTCTCCATCTCCCAGGTGACGAGCGGCGCGCCGCGGCGGATCCACAGGCCCGCGCCAACCGGGCGGAACGACTTCAGCAGGCGGCGGCGATACCAGTCGCCGCTGCGCAGGTGCACGTCCGGGTCGGTGCGGCGCTGGTCGCAGTTCTCGAGCCAGTCGAGCTTCGTCAGCGCGGTGATGTAGAGCACGCCGCGGCACAGGCGCGCGAGGTTGGCGATCGCGCGCGCTGCGGCGCGATCGTCGAGGTACTGCAGCACGTCGTAGCAGATCACGAGCTCGAACGGCTTGGAGTTGCGCCAATCAGTCAGCGAACCCTGCGTCCAGCCGTAGCGCCCGCACAGATACTCGCTGACTTCGAGCCCGGTGTACTCGGCCTTCGGCAGCAGCCGCTGCAGCGGCGCGCGCAGCAGCCCGAGGCCACAGCCGGCATCGAGCATGCGACTGACCGGACAGCCGATGTGCTCGACATAGGCGGCGATCAGCCGCGCCCGCGCGCGCATCTCGGCGCGCGACGTCACGGCGCTGCGGCCGTCGAGATAGAACTGCCGGTAATAGTCGCGGTTGAAACGCGCGCTGAGCGCGCGCGCCTCGAGCGAGGCGCGGCGGCTCATGACCCGCGGCGGACGCGCAGTCGGGCGGCGCGCGCTCAAATGATGCCGTTGAGCTTCTTCGCGATCTCCGCGACCAGCGCCGGATCTGCCTTCGACACTTCCGGATACTCGGTGAAGCGCTCGGGGATCTTGATCGTCGCGTCGATGCCCATCTGCTCGGAGCGGAACGCGCCGAACTGCGGCGACTTCTCGCTCGACGGATCCAGCACAAAGGCCTGGCCGGCAGGATTCATGATCGAGTCGGAAATCGGCTGCCAGCGCGTCGCGATGGCCCACTCGACCTGCGCGAGGTCGTACGGGTCGACATCCGGCCCCACGACGATGACGAGCTTGGCGGTGCGGCCCCAGCGGCCCGCCGAGCCCCACACGGCATGGATGATGTACTTGCCGAACTCGACATGCGGCTTCGATGCGCCATCCACCGTGAGCTGCACGATGTAGGTCATGTTGGCCGTGACGGCCACGTCGTGCACTTCCGGGATCTTGCGGCGCAGGTCCGCGAGCACTTCCGCTTCGACCGGCAGCAGGCCGATGTAGTTGTGGTCGAACGGCGGCACCATTTCCATGGTGGCGTGCCAGATCGGGTTCTTGCGATGCGTGATGCACTTGATGCGCACGATCGGGAACACCTGCACGCGGTCGTAGTAGCCGACCGGGTTCGAATGCCAGCCGATCGCCTCGCTCTCCTCGAACACGACCTCGCCTTCGAGCACCCATTCAGCGGTGGCGGGCACTTCGAGATCGACGGTCTCGCACTTGACCACTTCGACCGCTTCGCCGCGCAGGCCACCGGCCAGCGCCGCTTCATCGGCACCGTAGCGGCAACCCGTGGCAGCGGCGAGATGGCTCGCCGGCTCGCAGACGCCGGCGATCGCGACCTCGAGCCGCTTGCCCATCTTCGAGGCCTTGTAGGTGTGGCGGCCGATGTCCGAGAACGGCGGATTCCACCAGTAGAACGCGGCCAGATCGGTCTTGGCGCGCTCCGGCGGATACGTGCCGCCCTGCGGGTGCGACGCATCGAGGAACTGCGTGAAGCGGTACCAGCCGACGTTGCGGCCGCCGTTCTCGGGGTCCTTCGAATACGTCAGCGCATTGGTGATGTAGGCCGGGCCTTCCTTGCCGAACCAGACGTGCGGCAGCTGCTTGTCGAGCGCGACGTCGCCGCCCTTGATGATGACGTCCTTGCAGGGCGCCTTCGAGCGATCGACGAGCTTGGGCGGAATCCACTTCTCGGGATTGCCGAGGATGTCCGCGTGATGCAGCTTGGCGTCGCGCCAGTTGCGATGGCCGATGGTCATCGCGGTGCGTTCGCGCGTGCCGAACGGGTTGAACAGGATCGGCACGCCCTTCGTGTTGATGCCATCGACGTTGTTCAGGATCAGCGCCGGCCCGTTCTTGCTGCAGACGTAGTTCATCAGCGACTGCAGTTCGTTGGTGCCACGGCGGCCGTCGAACGGCACGTCCAGGTGCTTGAGCTGTCCTTCCTTTTCCAGCAGCGCGAGGAACTCGCGCATGTCCTTGAACGCCATTGATGACTCCCGGTGTGAGGCTGGTCAGCCTACCGGGGGGCGCTGCGGCCCGCCAGCACCCCCGCCGCCGGGGCGCGGGCATGACCAGTCCTAGGACATTCCCGCCATGGCAGGACCGGCCCGGGTGGCTGCCCCGTAGAATCCGGCCCTCACAGCCCAGGAGCAATCATGAGCCAGAGCGCACGCAAGGTCGCCATCGTCACCGGATCAGCCACGGGGGTCGGCGCTGCCGCAGCGATCATGCTGGCCCAGAAGGGCTGCAACGTCGTCATCAACTACACCAAGAGCCAGGCCGAAGCCGAGGACACCGCGAAGCAGTGCCGCGATGCCGGCGCCGAGACCATCGTGTTCCAGGGTGACGTTGGCGACGACGCGGTCTGCCAGGGCATGGCGAAGGCGGCCTTCGACAAGTGGGGCCGCGTCGACTACCTGATCAACAACGCCGCCAAGACCAAGTTCAACCCGTACGAGAACCTCGACGGCCTGAACGCCGACGACTTCCTCGCGATCTATCGCGTCAACGTGGTGGGCGCCTACCAGATGGTGCGAGCGGTTGCGCCGTACATGAAGCAGCAGGGTCGCGGCGCGATCGTCAACAACTCGTCGATCGGCGGCGTCACCGGCATCGCCTCGTCGATGGCCTACGCGGCCAGCAAGGCGGCGCTGAACATGATGACGCAGTCGCTGTCGCTGGTGCTCGGCCCCGAAGTGCGCATCAACGCGATCGCGCCCGGCGCGATCCAGACGCGCTGGCTGCAGGGCGGCATGACGCCGGAGCAGTACCAGACCTTCCTCGTGCAGGCCGCCGCGATGGTGCCGCTGCAGGTCGTGCCGACGGCCGAGCAGATCGCCGAAGCGCTGGTGTGGTTCCTCGAGGGCGCGAGCGTCGTGACCGGCGAAGTGCTGATGGTCGATGCCGGCCTGCACTGCGGCCGCCTGCCGCCGTCGTCGTCGAACAAGGCGAGCTGGGACAATATGAAGTGAGCTGGCGGCGGCGCGAACTGCTTGGCGCGCTGGGGGCGCTCGGCGCGACCGCGCTGACCACGCCGCTGTCGCGCGGCACGACAGCCGCGGCTGCCGATGCGCCCTCCACACCGCCGGTCCCGTTCGCACGCGGCGACGTCGTCGTCGGTTGCACGCTGCTGAACGACCCCGTCGACGATCACCGCGGCCGCGGCCGCATCCTGCATTACGACGGCGCGCTGCGGCTGAAGAACACGCTGTGGCTCGACGACACGACGCACATCGTGCAGGGCGTGCGCTTCGCGCCGGATGGCACGCTGTGGGCCTTCGACGCCTTCAGCTACACGATCGCGCGCTTCGCGCCCGACGGCCGCCGGCTGCCGAACTTCACGCTGGCGCCACGCCGGTCGTTCGCGCACATCACGTTCCATCCCGACGGCCGCTTCTTCCTCGGCGAAAACTTCGTCGGCGAGAAATCGCGCGTGCCGCTGAAGACGACGCTGCCGTTCATGCCCGGCACGCGCCGGCTCGGCGACGGGCACCTGTTCGAGTTCGACGCGCGCGGCAAGCTGCTGCACCAGCACCCGACCCGCGTGCATGGCGGCATGGGTGGCTTCCAGGCGCTGAATTCCAGCGCGCTCACGCCGGATGGCAGCTCGATCGTCTACACGTCGGAATCCGGGCCCAAGGTGTTCCGCTGGGATCTCGTGCAGCGCCGCCAACTGCCGAACGTGCTCGACCATGCCGACAACACCGGCAAGTTCTACTTCGATCTCGACTTCGATGCCAGCCAGCGGCTGCTGGTGGTCGCCGGCACGCGCATCGATGCGATCGATCTGTCCGGCAAGCTGCTCGGCAGCTACCCGCTGCCGAAGTTCGGCTGGGCGTCGATGTCCCGGCCCTCGCCCGTGGGCCATGTCTATGCGGCGAACTTCTTCACCGGTGACCTGGCGAAACTCGACCTCGGCACGGGTGCGCTGCTGGCGCAGGCGAGCACGGGCATCCTGAAATCCGCGTCTGGTATCGCCGAGTTTCAGCCCTAGGCCGCTTCATGACCGGGCGGCGGGGGCCCGAAGCGCTCGCGCAGCATCTTCAGCAGCAGGCGGCACGCGTCCGTGTAGGTGAACACCCCGGCAAGCTTGCCCTGCTTCGTGACGATCGCGGCGCTGTGATGATGCTCGATCATCTCGTTGAGCACGCGATCGAGCGGCTCGCTCGCTTCGACGACATAGGCCGGCTTGACGACATGCCGCACGCGCCACTGCGGCGGGATCGTCGCCAGATCCTGATCCGTGACGATGCCGCTGACGCGCCCCTGTTCGGTGACGGGCAGATGGTGGAAGCGATGTTCGGCGAGCATCGCAAGCGCGTCGCCGACCCGGGCGTCGTGATCCACGGCGTACGGGAACGGCGTCATCGCGGCCACGGCCTGGGGCAGGTGCTTCATACCGGAACCTGTCCCGGGTTGTAGCGGAACAGGCCGAGTGCTTCATCGACCGGCACGTCGTGGTGGAACGCATCGGGATCGGCCGCATGGAAGCGCGGCACCTGCAGCGACGAGCGCTCGACGACCAGCCGCGCGCGACCGACGCGCGCACCCTCGTAGCGAGCCAGCGCCTCGGCCACGTCCGGCGCGGCGCGGAACGCGCGCGCGAGCAGCACGGCATCTTCGATCGCCATGACGGCGCCCTGGCCCAGATACGGCAGCAGCGGATGTGCGGCGTCGCCGAGCAGCGTCGCGCGGCCCTTGACCCAACGCATCAGCGCGCTGCGCGCGCACAGCGCCCACTTGAACAGATTCTCCTGCGGCACCGCTTCGATGATCTTCGTCACATGCGGATGCCAGCCGGCGAACTCGGCGGCGAGTTCCGACACTTGCGCCGGAATGCTCCAGCCCTCTTCTTCCCAACCCGAGCGCTCGGCGAAGGCGACGAAGTTCAGCAGCCGCCCGCCGCGCACGGGATAGCGGTTGATCATGTGGCCGGGGCCGATCCAGACCTGGCTCGGCGGATCGAGCGCTTCGAACGACACCCGCTCGATCGGCACGAGCCCGCGCCACGCGACGTAACCCGTGAACTTGACCTCTTCCGCGCCGAACAGCGTCGAGCGGACGCGCGACCGCACGCCGTCGGCGCCGATCAGCACATCGCAGCGACGCCACTCGCCATTGTCGAAGCGCACGGAGACGCCCGCGTCGTCCTGTTCGAGATCGGCGAAGCGATGCCCGGTGATGATGGCGTCGGGGTCGTTGGCGAGCACGGCGTCGGCCAGCACGCGCTGCAGGTCCGCGCGATGGATGACGTAGTAGCGCTCGCCGTAGGTTTCCTCGAGTCGCTCGCCGCGCGGCACCTGCGCCAGCACGCGCCCGGTCTGGTAATGGCGCACGACCTGGTAATCGGGCGCGTACGCGTGATCGCGGAACGCATCGAACACGCCGAGTGCGTGCAGGCCCAGCGCGCCGTTCGGACTGATCGAAATGCCCGCGCCCACTTCACCGATCTCTGGAGCCTGCTCGAAGATCCGGACCCGGAACCCGGCGCGCTGCAGGCCCACGCCCGCTGCAAGTCCGCCGATGCCGCCGCCGATGATGCCGATTTCACCGTGATCCATGACCGAACGCTCCTTCTGCGTCTGCGCGCGACACCCGAATCGGGACGCGCAAGGAGCGTTGTTACGCCGCACGCGGCGGCGCGCATAGTCGCGACGCGACGCAGCGACCTCGTCGTGGACGCGGGTCTACGTATGATTACGGATGGACGCGGCGACCGCCGCGCGTGAGCACACCCGCCAGCAACGCGCACAGCATGCCGAGGCCTGCAGCGACGGCTGGCCCGAGCGTGTTGTCGACGAAGCGATCGACGCGAGCGCCGCCCGGATCGTTGCGGGCATAGCGCAGCGGCACCGCGGCACCGACCGGATCACGCGGCGTCATCGACGTGAGCTGGCCGAACACGGTGGTGCGCTCGCCGGGTGCGGACTCGAACACGATGCGCGGCGTGTACGCCTTGCGCCCCTCGGCCTGCGGCGACTCGCGGTAGCCGACCACGGTGCCGGTGGTGCGCACGACATCGTCGGCGAACAGCAAGGCCTTCTGCGCGAGGAAGAACGCCAGTGCCAGCGACGCGAACGCGAGGCCCGCAAGCACGTAACCGGCAAAGCGCAGGATGATGCCGGACAGGCCCGGCGTTGCCGCGGACGACATGGGCGCAGCGCAGCTAGAGCGGCAGCCGCCGCAGTTCCTTGAACACGTCGTCGATGAAGCGGGTCCGCTCGGCGCGGAACGCAGCCTGCTGCGCGGCATCGGGCTCGAAGCGCTCGAGCGCCTCGGCCGTCATGACCCCGCGCTGCACCAGCAGCGCCTCGAGTGCGAGGCGTCGCTCGCGCTCGACCCAGACCTGGGCCGAAAGCTCCACCAGCATCCGCACGGTCGCATCGAGCACCGGATCCTGGATGTAGGTCGGGTCGGCTGCAGCCAGCGGCGCGCCGCCTTCCGGAGTCTGCGCGGGAGTGCTGTTGATCGGCATCGGTCAGGTCCGGGTCGCGAACCAGTGCTTCATGTAGCCCGTGCCACCAGCGCGCTGCCCAAGCTTCGCGCCAGCAACGACGAAGCCGTGCTCGGCGAGGATCGCGTCGAAGTCGCAGTCGCAGAAATCCTGCGAGTACGGCTCGCCGTTGTGGCGCGCATCCCACCAGCGGTGGTAGCGCTGGAACGGCGACTGCGCCGCGGTATCGTTGAAGTCGTAGACGGCGAACACGCCACCGGGGCGGGTCAACCGCGCTGCTTCGCGCACGGTCTCGTGGATGATGCGCAGCGGCAGCTCGTGGAACACGATGAACGCGAACACGATGTCGTGCTGCGCCGCCGGGTAGCGCGTGGCTTCGATCAGGCGCTGCGCGAACGTCACGTCGCTGCCCAGCATCACGGCACGACGATGCGCCACGCGCAGCATCGGCGCGGAGTAATCGATGCCGGTGACCTCGGCCTGCGGAAAGCGCGCCTTGAACGCCGTCGTGCTCTGCCCGACCGAGCAGGCCAGATCGAGCACGCGCGCAACGCGCCCATCGGCCGGCGCGGGCACGCGCTCGACCAGCTTCGCATGCAGTTCGTCGCGGTCGTTGTCGCCGCGGAAGAACACCTTGGTGCCGTAGTGGTACAGGAAGCCGGACAGCTCGTCCTGCCAGTACGAACCCGGCTGCAGGTGGAAATCGACCTGCGCATAGGCTGGCATCGTGAACGCCGGGTCGAGCTCGAGTCGGCCCGGCCCGCGGTCATCGTGCGCGGCGAGTTCAGCGGCCAGTGCGGCGCGCTGCGCATCGAAGCTGCGCGCGATCGCCTGCCATTTCATCTCCTGCTGCGTGCGCGTCAGGCGATTGCGCAAGCCCATCGACGGCCGGGCCTCGAGGAAGGCGCGGATCTGCTCGACATCTTCGAGCGGTGTGCCACGCCGCGATTGTTCCTGCGCAAGCAGCGCGTCGAGGCGTGGTTCGAAATTCGCACCCGGTCCCAGCAGGAAGTCGCGGAAACCTTCGACGAAATCGAGATAGGCCACATCACTGCGGCGGTTCGGGTGCGGCATGGGGTCGTTCATGGGAGTGATTCTGGAGCGGATCGCGGCCGTCGGCCAGAGGAAAACGCGCCGCGGCGCGCCAGGACGGTCCCTGTCGCGGTCATGTGGCGACCGCATCGCGGTTGCGCCGGGCTGGCGCTGTCATTAGGCTCGCCGCGAGCCTGTTGGCTGCTGGAGTTGTCATGAACCTGCTCGAAACCACGCGCGGCGCGCTTGCCGAAGATCAGATCGCCGCACTCGCCAGCACGCTGGGCGAAAGCGTCTCGGGCACGCGCCAGGGCCTGCACGACGTCGCCATTCCCGCGGTGCTGGCTGGCCTCGTCCGCCACTACGGCAGGGATGCAGCGACCGGCGAGCTGCTCGCGGCCCTGCTGCGCGATGGCAAGCACGGCCCGCTGCTGTCGGAGCTGGAGCCGGCCCTCGCCGGTGGCGTCGTCACCGAGGCGCTGACGCATCGCGGCGAGGGACTGCACGCATTGCTGTTCGGCGGGCGGACCGACGAGGTCGCGGAGCTGCTGACCCAGGCCACCGGACTGCGCCCGACGTCGTCACGCAAGCTGCTTGGCCTGGCCGTGCCCATCGTGCTCGCCGCGCTGGGCCGCTCGCCTGTCGCGACCGACGGCGCGGCGCTGGCGACGCAGTTGCGCGCAGCAAGTGCACCGCTGGCGGCCGCAGTGCCTGCGGGCCTGGCGGCCGCGCTCGGCACGCGGGACTTCACCCCGCTCGACCTGCCAACGCCGCGCAAGCCGGCGCTGTGGCCCTGGCTGCTCGTGCCGGCGATCACGCTGGCGCTGTTCTTTGCACTGCGCTGGGTGCAGCAGAGCTCGATGGGCGTGCCGGAGCAAAGCCCCGCTGCCGAACTCAGATCGGCTGAGTGACCGGGTTGTAGGAAAACAGGCCGATGCCCTCGTCGGCGGCCCTGTTCTGGGTGCGCTGGCTATAGGTATCGGCGTCAGGCGCATGGAACTGCTTGCCCGCCTTGCGCGACTCGTGCACGACGAACGCCGCGCGTTCGCGGCGCGCGTTCTCGTAGCGCTGCAAGGCTTCTTCGACGCTATTGGATGCGGCCACGGCGCGCGCGATCACCACGCCGTCTTCGATCGCAAGCACCGCGCCGTGACCCAGGAACGGCAGCACCGGGTGTGCCGCGTCGCCCAGCAGCGTGACGCGATCCTGCGTCCAGGTGGCGAGCGGCTCGCGATCGAACAGGCCCCACTTGAACAGCTGGTTCGGCGGCACCTGCTCCATGAAGCGCAGCACCCACGGCGTCCAGCCTTCGAATTCGGCCAGTAGTTCCTCGACGCTCGAGCGGATCGACCAGCCTTCCTCGGCCCAGTCGGCGCGCTCGGCGAACGCGACGAAGTTCAGCAGCTGGCCGTTGCGCACCGGATAGCGATTCACGAGGTGGCCGTTGCCGAGGAAGATGCCGGAGGCCGGCTGCAGGATCTCCTGCGGCACCCGCTCCATCGGCACGAGTCCGCGCCAGGCGATGTAGCCCGTGTACTGCGGCTCGAGTGCGCCGAACAGCTGCTGGCGCACCGCCGAGCGTGAACCGTCGGCACCGATCAGCAGGTCGAATGAATAGCTCGACGCATCGTCGAACCGCACCCGCACGGCACCCGCCTCCTGGTGCACTTCGCGGCAGCGCTTGTTCAAATGCAGCTCCACACCCGGCTCGGCGCGCACGGCAGCCGCCAGCGCGTCGTGCAGATCGGCGCGGTGGATCAGGTAGTAGCGCTCACCATATTTGTCGATCAGCGCCTGGCCGCGGTTGATCCAGACCAGCGGGCGCGCGTCCTTGTAGTGGCGCACGCACTGGTCCTCGGGCTTGTAGGCCTTGGCCTCGAGCACCCCGTGCAGCCCCAGCCAGTTCAGCGCGTGTACGGCCGTGGGCGACAGGGACAGCCCCGCGCCGACCTCGGCCAGCACGGGTGCCTGCTCCAGCACGGTGACGCGCTGTCCCGCCCGCGCCAGGGCGAGGGCTGCCGTCAGGCCGCCGATGCCGGCGCCCACGATTCCGATATTCAGTTTCTGCATCTTGGACGGAGACCCGCAACCCCCCGCTGCGTCGGCCGCTATTCACGCTTATCGGCCGCCGGCGTGAAAGCTGGGGCCCTCCCTCGGTCCAGTGCGCGGACAGGGGCCGTAGCGTGGTCGCAAGGTAAGATAGCGGCCCTTTCGCACAGAACTGCAGCATGTCCCAGCGCCAGCCCAAAGTCGGATTCGTCAGCCTCGGTTGCCCCAAGGCGCTGGTGGACTCCGAACGCATCATCACGCAACTGCGCGCCGAAGGGTACGCCGTCGCGCCGTCCTATGAATCCGCCGACGTCGTCGTCGTCAACACCTGCGGCTTCATCGACTCCGCCGTCGACGAGTCGCTCGATGCGATCGGCGAAGCGCTCGAGCAGAACGGCCGCGTGATCGTCACCGGCTGCCTGGGCGCGCGCCCCGAGCGCATCCTCGAGCGGCACCCGCGCGTGCTGAAGGTCACCGGGCCGCACGCATACGAAGACGTCATCGGCGCCGTGCACGAGCATCTGCCGCCGCAGCACGATCCGTTCATCGACCTCGTGCCGCCGCAGGGCATCCGGCTGACGCCGCGCCACTACGCGTACCTGAAAATCTCCGAAGGCTGCAACAACAAGTGCAGCTTCTGCATCATCCCGTCGATGCGCGGCCTGCTCGCGAGCCGGCCGATCGACGACGTGCTGCGCGAGGCCGAGAAGCTCGCGCGCGCCGGCGTGCGCGAGCTGCTGGTGATCTCGCAGGATACGAGCGCCTATGGCTCCGACATCCGCTACCGCCGCGCGACCTGGCGCGAGCGCGAGTACGAAACGCGCTTCCTGGATCTCGCGCGCGGCCTCGGCGAGCTTGGCATCTGGGTACGCATGCACTACGTGTATCCGTATCCGCACGTCGACGATGTCATCCCGCTGATGGCCGAGCGGCGCGTGCTGCCCTATCTCGACATTCCATTCCAGCACGGCAGTCCGACGGTGCTGAAGCGCATGCGGCGTCCGGCGCACGCCGAGAACGCCCTGGCCCGCATCCAGCGCTGGCGCGAGGTCTGCCCGGATCTGACGCTGCGCAGCACTTTCATCGTCGGCTTCCCCGGCGAGACCGAAGCGGAGTTCGACGAACTGCTGCAGTGGCTCGACGCGGCGCAGCTTGATCGCGTCGGCGCGTTCAAGTACTCGCCCGTCGAGGGAGCACCGGCCAACGACGTCGCGCCGCATGTGCCGCCCGACGTGCAGGAAGAGCGGCTCGCGCGCTTCATGGAACGCGCCAGCACGATCAGTGCCGCGCGGCTCGCGGCCAAGGTCGGCCGGCGCATGCGGGTGCTGGTCGATGCGATCGACGGCAAGCTCGCGATTGCGCGCAGCGAGGGCGACGCGCCAGAGATCGACGGCATCGTGCGGATCAGGAACGGCGCGAAACTGCCGATCGGCGAGTTCGCCGACGTCGAGATCACCGGCGCCGACGCCTACGACCTCGAAGCAAAGCTGGCGCGCTGACGCTCAGGTCGTCGTGACTTCGAGCTGGGCCGCGAGTTCCGCGGCACCCTGCTGACTCTCGCGAGCCTGCTCGGCGGCTTCCGGCAGGCGACCCTGTGCGAAGGCGGCGAGCGCCTCTGCCCACGTCGCCCGCAGCTCCTCTAACCGCGTGCGGGCGGCCGCGAGCGACTCGCGATCGAGACCGGGCGGCAGCTTGCCCGCGGCGGCAAGTGCATCGATGCGCAGTTGCAACGCATCGAGCGAGGTCGGCACTTCGATCGACAGTCCACCCCAATCGGCGCGGGCACGCTCGATGGCGGCCTCGATCTCCGCGCGCCGCGCGGTCGCCGCGTCCTGCAACGCAGCCAGCTGCGTCGTGAGTGCCGGCAACGCCGCGAGCACGCTCGCGAAGTCGCGTTGCTCGAGCTGGGTACGCAGCCGGGCGATCGCCTGTTCGGCGGCCGCGTACTGCTCCGGGACGACGCGCTGCGCGTCGTCCTGCAGGGCCTGCAGCGTCTGCTCGGCCTCGGCAATGACGCGTGCGGCGGCATCCTGCTGGCTGGCGCAGCCGGTGAGGCCTCCCAGCAGCAGGAGACCCAGCAGCAGAACGGAGGCGAGCGGGAATGGTCGAAGCCGGGACTGCCAAGTGTTCATGAGGTCATTCGACCGTCACACTCTTGGCAAGGTTCCGCGGCTGATCGACGTCCGTGCCCTTCAGGATGGCGACGTGGTAGGACAGCAGCTGCAGCGGCACCGTGTAAACGGCCGGCGCCTGGAACGGCGTCACGTGCTTCGGCATCGTGATCACCGTGACGCCTTCGGATGACTCGAAGCCCGAGTCCGGATCCGCGAACACGATCAGCTCGCCGCCGCGGGCGCGCACTTCCATCAGGTTCGACTTGAGCTTCTCGAGCAGCTCGTTGTTCGGCGCCACCGCGATGACGGGCATGTCGGCATCGATCAGCGCCAGCGGGCCGTGCTTGAGCTCGCCGGCCGCATAGGCTTCGGCGTGGATGTAGGAGATCTCCTTGAGCTTCAGCGCGCCTTCCATCGCGATCGGGTGCATCGCGCCGCGACCCAGGAACAGCGTGTGGTGCTTCTCGGCGAAGCGCTTCGCAAGTTCATCGATCTGGGGGTCCAGCCCCAGTGTCTTCTCGAGCAGCGACGGAATCTCGACCAGCTGCTGCACCAGGCTGCGCTCGCGCTCCGAATCCGCGCCGTGATGCTTTGCGATCGCGATGACGAGCATCGCCAGCGCCGCAAGCTGCGTCGTGAACGCCTTGGTCGACGCCACGCCGATCTCCGGGCCGGCGCGCGTCAGCATGACGAGCTCGGACTCGCGCACCAGCGAACTTTCCGGCGCGTTGCAGATCGCGAGCGAACTGAGGTAGCCGGCCTGCTTCGCGAGCCGCAGCGCCGCGAGCGTGTCGGCCGTTTCGCCGGATTGCGAGATGGTGACGAACAGCGAATTCTTCGGCACCACCGGATTACGGTAGCGATACTCGCTCGCGATCTCGACCGTGCACGGGATCTTGCAGATCTGCTCGATCATGTAGCGCGCGACGGCACCGGCGTGATAGCTCGTGCCGCAGGCGACGATGTGCACGTGCTCGGTGCGCTTGAAGATCTCGGTCGCGGCCGGGCCGAACGCCTGTTCGAGCAGGCGGCCGTTCGCGACGCGCTCCTGCAGCGTGTTAGCGACCGCGCGCGGCTGCTCGTGGATTTCCTTGAGCATGAAGTGGCGGTACTGGCCCTTCTCGGCCGCGTCCGCCGACAGTTCGCTTTCGCGCACGGCGCGCTCGACGCTGTTGCCATCGCGGTCGAGCACGCGGATCGCGGTGCGGCGGACCTCGGCGACGTCGCCTTCCTCGAGGAACATGAAGCGGCGCGTGACCGGCAGCAGCGCCGCGACATCGGAGGCGACGAAGTTCTCGGCGACACCGAGCCCGATGACCACCGGGCAACCTTCACGCGCCAGGATGATCCGCGACGGATCTTTCTCGCTGACGACCGCGAGCGCGTAGGCGCCTTCGAGTTCGGCGACCGTCGCGCGCACGGCCTTGAACAGGTCGCCGACCGTCTTCATGTGATGATGGATGCGGTGCGCGATGACTTCGGTGTCGGTCTCCGAGGTGAAGGCGTAGCCCTGCTTCGCGAGTTCGGCGCGCAGCTCTTCGTGGTTCTCGATGATGCCGTTGTGGACGATCGCGAGGCCGTCTTCGGAGATATGCGGGTGGGCATTGCGCTCGGACGGCACGCCGTGCGTCGCCCAGCGCGTGTGCGCGATGCCGAGCTTGCCATGCACGGGCTCCTGGTCGAGCGCATCCTGCAGCGCCTTGACCTTGCCGACCGTGCGGACGCGCTTGAGCTTGTCAGTGCCGTTCAGCACCGCGATGCCAGCGGAGTCATACCCGCGGTACTCGAGCCGACGCAGTCCCTCCATCAGGATGGGGACCACATTGCGCTCGGCGACGGCACCGACGATTCCACACATGGGCTGGCCTGCTTTAGGCTTGAAGGGGCGCGTAGTTTGCCTCAAACGCACGGCTACCCTCTCGTTTGACTTATTGAACCGTGAACAGCCTCTCACGCGGGCCCAAGATGGAGCACAAACATATGAATAGAAAGGGATTTCTTGGCTTCCTGGGCGCGCTGGTTGCGCTCGGCATCGCGCCGCTGCAAGCGACCGAGCGCGGCTTCGATGCGGCGCTGTTCCAACAGTGGGTCGACATGCGCGTCGGTGGCGGCGAGCCGGTCTACTGGTATTGCGTCGGCACGGTGTACAGCTGGCCGTCGGGCAAGCCGCTGATGCGGGTCGAAGGCATCGACACCGCGCGCCTCGACCGCAACCTCAGCACGCCGACGGTTGCGCACCAGCTGTCGCGCAAGACCTTCGTCTACCGCGACCTCGACAGCAACGCGATCCTTACGGAGTGGAATGGCCAGCCGCTGCCGCCGATCGAGTATCCGTACCAGTACATCACCTACGAGCTGGACGGCGACGGCCTGACCACCTGGGTCGAACAGGGCGCCGCGCCGCGCGTACAGCGCATCGGTCCGACCACGGGAATCATCGCGCGCCGCTTCGGCAACACGGTGGCGTTCTCCGCGCCGCTGTTCCTGGATTACCCGACGCGCGACGGCAAGCGCATGCAGGCCTTCGAGAACTATGATTTCTTCGTGCATCCCGCCGATGCGGGCGTGCAGCACCCGTACCAGATCAGCTGGCTGCGCTATGGCGAGCTGGGTTCCGGGATCGGCCCGTCGTTCATGCACATGGTCGCGTGGCGCATCGATCGCTACGAAGATCTGCCGGCGAGCATGCGCGAGCACCTCGAGCGCGATGGCAAGCTGTGGCGTGAGCCACCGCGCGACCTGGCCGAGATCCGCAAGCTGCAGCAGCCACGCTGAGCTGGCGGCGCTTCAGTCTTTCGGCAGTTTCTGCGGGCGCGTCCAGCGGTCGAGCGTGACCTGCTTGGCGCGCGCGACGGTCAGCTTGCCCGCGGGCACTTCGCGCGTGACGGTCGAGCCGGCGCCGACGGTCGCGCCGGCGCCGATCGTGATCGGCGCCACCAGCACCGAATTCGAACCGGTGTGCGCGTCGTCGCCGATCACCGTGCGATGCTTGTTGGCACCGTCGTAGTTCGCGACGATGGTTCCCGCGCCGATGTTGACTCGCGCGCCCACGGTTGCATCGCCCACGTACGCGAGGTGGTTCGCCTTTGCACCGTCGGCCAGTTGCGAGTTCTTGACCTCGACGAAGTTGCCGATGTGCACGTCGCGACCTAGCGCCGCGCCCGGGCGCAGGCGGCCGAACGGGCCGATCTGGCACTGCGGGCCGACCGTCGCCTGCTCCAGCACGCAATGCGGATGCACGACCGTGTCGGCGCCGATATCGACATCGCGCAGCACGCAGCCGGCACCGATCCGCACGCGATCGCCGAGGCGCACCTCGCCCTCGAAGATCACGTTGACGTCGATCGTGACATCACGGCCCAACGTCACGCGGCCGCGCACGTCGACCCGCGCCGGATCGATCAGCGTCGCGCCGTCCAGCATCAGCGCCCGCGCGCGCGCGGCACGCAGGTGCGCTTCCACCTCGGCCAGCTGCAGCTTGTCGTTGATGCCGAGCACCTCCGGCAGCGTCGGCGCGACCAGCGCGGCAACCGGCAGCTTTTCGGCGACCGCCATCGCGACGATGTCGGTCAGGTAGTACTCGCGCTGGGCGTTGTCGTTGGTCAGCTGGCCCAGCCAGCGCGCGAGCAGCGCAGCGGGCGCGGCCAGCACGCCGGTGTTGCCCTCGCGCACCGCAAGCTCCGCCTTGCTCGCATCCTTCTGCTCGACGATGCGCTGCACGCGACCCTTTGCATTGCGGATGATGCGGCCATAGCCGGTCGGATCCGGCAGTTCGACCGTCAGCAGCGCGAGCGTCGGGCGCGCCGCAGCTTCGACCAGCGCGACCAGCTCGCGCAGCGTGGCCGCGCGGATCAGCGGCACGTCGCCATACAGCACCAGCACCGTGTGGGCGCGATCGACCGCAGCCATCGCGCAGCCCACCGCATGGCCCGTGCCGAGCTGCTCGGCCTGCTGCGCCCACTGCAGCGGCCGCGCGCCCTGGCTTTCGTGCGCGAGCGCGCGCTGCACCTGTTCGCCGCCATGACCGTAGACGACATGGATTGCCGCGGCGTCGAGCTCCCGCGCGGTGTCCACGACATGCTGCAGCAGCGGCCGGCCCGCCAGCGGCTGCAGCACCTTCGGCAGGTCGGACTTCATGCGCTTGCCCTGGCCGGCGGCCAGGATCACGACAGACAGGGGCGCGGTCATGCGGACTCACGAGTGGGTGACGAGGCCGCTATTGAATCGGGAACCTCGCGCAGCGGCAAGCTTGCCGCGCGATTACCGTGCGCGGCGACCGCTCAGGCTGCGGCGGCCATCCGGTTGGCGCCGCCCTGCTGCGTGCGGTAGTGCGCGACCGCGCGTGACAACGTCGCCGCCTGTTCCAGCAGCGCCTGCGAGGCGGCACTGGACTCCTCCATCAGCGCAGCGGTTTCCTGCGTCGTGCGGTCGATGTCGGTGATCGCGCGCTCGATCTGGCCGATGCCGGCGGCCTGCTCGCGGTTGGCGTCGGCGATCTCCACCGCGACGCCCGCCATGCGCTGCACCGCGGCGACGATCTCGTCGAAGGTCATGCCGAGTTGCTGCACCAGTCCTTCGCCGGTCTGGACACGCACCGCGCTTTCGCCGATCAGCTTCTTGATCTCTCGCGCCGCGTCGGCGCTGCGGGTCGCCAGTACCCGCACTTCGGCGGCAACCACCGCAAAGCCGCGCCCGAGCTCGCCGGCGCGCGCGGCCTCGACCGCGGCGTTCAGCGCCAGCAGGTTGGTCTGGAAGGCCAGTTCGTCGATGACCGCGATGATCTCGCCGATGCTGCGGCTCGACTCGCTGATTGCACCGACCGCCTGCACCGTCGACTGCACGGCGCCGCGGCCGCGGTCGAGACCGGCACTGGCGCCGCCCGCGAGCTTCGCGGCTTCGCCCGCGTGTTCGGCGTTGCCGCGCACCGTGGCTGTCAGCTGTTCGACTGCGGCTGCGGTTTCCTCGAGTCCGGCTGCCTGATTCTCGGTGCGCTGGCGCACGTCGGCGCTGCCCGTCGACACCTCGCGCGCGCGTCGATCGACCTCGGCTGCGGCGACCTGCACCCGATGCACGATCGAGTCCACGGCATCCATCAGCGCGTTCAGTCGCTCCGACATCGTGCTCAGGAAGCCATGCTTGCCCTGCAGCGCGATGCGCTGCGTCAGGTCGCCGTCGAGGGCGCCGGCGACGAGCTTCTCTATTTCGTGCTCCGCGGCAGCCTCGGCACTGCGATCGACGATCTCGAAGACCAGGCCCAGTGGAGCGCCGCGTTGATCCCGGACGTCGTCGCCGCGCACGCGCAGCGTGCCGGTCGCGAGCTCGAGTTCGCATCCCGCGGGGTTCGCGCGGGTGCGCGTCGCGATCGCCGTCATGTCGGCGCCCGCTATGTTGTCCCCGCCCAGTCCGTGCACATGTTGCGCAAGGCCGGCCGCGTGGCGGCTCAGCAGCGCGCGCGCGGCGGGGTTTGCGTAGACCACGCGCGCGGCAGGATCCGTCAGCACCATGCATGACGCCGAGCCGTCGAGTGCGCTGCGGATGCGCGCATTGTCGCGCGCCATCACCTCTTCGCGCGCGGCGCGCTCGGCGATCTCCTGCGCCGTGCGCGTCGCTGCTTCGGCCTGTTGGCGGCTGTCCTTCAGCGTGGCGGCCAGGCGCTGGCGCATCGTTTCCAGTGCCTGCGCAGCGCTGCCCTCTGCGCGGTACGTCACGGGTTCGTCGAGGTTGCCGCCGGCGAGGCGCTGCGCGTCGCGTCCAATCTGCTCCGGTTCCGCGCCGAGAATCGCGCCCACCCGTCGGCGCAGCAACCACAGCAACAGCAGCAGCGCGACCGTGCCGCCGCCGAGCGCGATCAGCGAGGCTTCGCGTGTCTGGGTGCGCGCAGCCGCGAACTGGTCGGCGGATTCGGTTGCGAAGGACAAAGACGATTCGACCGTCGCGTTGACGCCCTGTCGATGTTCGCGGTACAGCAGCTGTGCGGCGTCAAGTGCTGCGCGCGCGCCGCTGCGGTCAGCCGCTTCCAGCGCGGGCAGGAAGTCTTCGCGGAGCACGGCCAGCAGCTTCTGACCGGCGGCGTGTTGCGGGCCGAGCAATTCGCGCTCGAGCCCGTATGGCGGTTCCGCGCTCCAGTGCTGTACGCGCGCAGCGTATTCGGCGGCCAGCCGCTCGATTTCGCGACGCGCGCTCTGGGCGTCCATGTAGCCGTCGATCGCCTGCGACGCGACCAGCCGTGCTTCGATCAGGTACATCGGCGGCGGCAGAATGTCGGCGGTGACATCCTTCGCGACATAGACCTTGTTCGCCTGTGCGGCCAGCTGCGCGAGGCCACTGACGGCCGTCCACGTCAGGAAACCGGCCACTGCAAGGGCGGCGACGACCAGTGCTGTCAGCAGCGTTCGGAATGCAGGCAGCATGCGGTGTGACGCGTCCGTATTGCGTGGCGATGCCGGCTGTATCGACCCGTGGCCGGAGCGGTGAAGCTGCGATGCAACGCCCAGACCCGGCGAGTGCGGAATCTGTGAGGACGCACAGGTCGTTCGGGATAACCCCGAGGTCGCAGTGAACGGGTCGCATTTTTCATAACGCCAGGCTGTTGGCGTTCTCGGCTGCGTGGGCGTAGCGTATTCGCATCCGGGAGGAGTCCTGCATGTTCCCGTTCGCGCTGAAGTTCGCTCTTGTGGTGGTGAAGCTGGCAGCGGTGTTGTCAGCCTTTTTGTTCGCGGCCGTGTCGTTCGGCAAGGAAGCCAAGCCCGATCGGGGTGCGCCGGTCGTCGAGTGGAGTTTCCTGACGCTCGACGCGGAGCGGCGCAAAGCGTATCTGGATTGGGCGCGGCAGGACGGCGAGCTGTGCCTGCAGCAGTTGCAGCGATCCGGCGTTGCCGTGGAGTGGCGGGTGCCGGGGCCGGATGCTCAGGATTCGGACGATGCCGACCTGCTCGTCATCGTGACGTTCCCCAACCAGATGATCAGGGACGCACTCCGGACCGGTCATGACCCGGCTTTGTCGCAGCTGACAGCGTTGTTGCATGGCGCCGCAGATGGCGGCACCACGTCGCGTCCGACGCCTTAGCTGATCAGCCCTTGATCTTGCGCAGCTTCTGCAGCAGCTTGAGCTGAGCGGCGGCGCGCGCAAGCTCGGCGAGGGCTTCGGCCTGTTCGATCGCGTCGATCTTGCCGGCCAGCGCTTCTTCGGCGCGCTGCTTCGCCGCCAGCGCGGCAGCCTCGTCGACATCCTTGGCGCGCAGCGCCGTGTCGGCGAGCACGGTGACCTTCTTCGGCTGCACTTCGAGTGCGCCGCCGCCGACGAAGAAGAACTGCTCCTGGCCATCGGGAGTGAGCACGCGAACTTCGCCGGACTTGATCATCGTCAGCAGCGGCGCGTGACGGGGCGCGATTCCCATTTCGCCCTGCGATGCCGGCACGAACACCATCTTCGCGGCGCCCGAGAATATCTCGCCTTCGGCGCTGACGATGTCGACGTGAATGGTGTTGTCTGCCACGGTGTGTTGTCCTCGATGCGGCGTTCGGCGTGGCGGCCCGCAGGCCGCAGCGCCTTACTGCAGCGTCTTTGCCTTCTCGACCGCTTCGTCGATCGAGCCGACCATGTAGAACGCCTGCTCGGGCAGGTGATCGTAGTCGCCCGCCAGGATGCCCTTGAAGCCGCGGATCGTTTCCTTCAGCGAGACGATCTTGCCGTCCTGCCCCGTGAACACCTTCGCGACGTTGAACGGCTGCGACAGGAAGCGCTGGATCTTGCGCGCGCGGAACACGGTCAGCTTGTCTTCTTCAGACAGCTCGTCCATGCCCAGGATCGCGATGATGTCCTGCAGTTCCTTGTAGCGCTGCAGCACGGCCTGCACGCCGCGCGCGGTGTTGTAGTGCTCTTCGCCGACGACCAGCGGATCGAGCTGGCGGCTCGTGGAGTCGAGCGGGTCGACCGCCGGGTAGATGCCGAGCGAGGCAATCTGGCGCGACAGCACGACCGTGGCGTCCAAGTGCGCGAAGGTCGTGGCCGGCGAAGGATCGGTGAGATCGTCCGCGGGAACGTAGACGGCCTGGATCGACGTGATCGAGCCCGTCTTCGTCGACGTGATGCGCTCCTGCAGCACGCCCATTTCTTCGGCCAGCGTCGGCTGGTAACCGACCGCCGACGGCATGCGGCCGAGCAGCGCCGACACTTCCGTGCCCGCGAGCGTGTAGCGATAGATGTTGTCGACGAAGAACAGCACGTCGCGGCCCTTGCCGTTCGCCTGCTTCTCGTCGCGGAAGTACTCGGCCATCGTGAGGCCAGTCAGCGCGACGCGCAGGCGGTTGCCCGGCGGCTCGTTCATCTGGCCGTAGACCATCGCGACCTTCGAGTTCTCGAGGTGCTCGCCGTCGATGACGCCCGACTCCATCATCTCGTGGTAGAAGTCGTTGCCTTCGCGCGTACGCTCACCGACGCCCGCGAACACCGACAGGCCGCTGTATTGCTTGGCGATGTTGTTGATCAGCTCGAGCATGTTGACGGTCTTGCCGACGCCCGCGCCGCCGAACAGACCGACCTTGCCGCCCTTCGCGAACGGCACCAGCAGGTCGATGACCTTGATGCCCGTGACGAGCAGATCCTGGCCGCCGGCCTGCTCGTCGTACGACGGTGCCGGGCGGTGGATCGACCAGCGTTCCTTCGTCTGCACCTCACCACGGTTGTCCTGTGGCGCGCCGAGCACGTCCATGATGCGACCCAGCGTGCCGTTGCCGACCGGCACGGAGATCGGTGCGCCCGTCGCCTGCACGGCGAGGCCGCGCTTGAGGCCTTCGGCCGGGCCCATCGCGATCGTGCGGACGACGCCGTCGCCGAGCTGCTGCTGCACTTCGAGCGTCAGGTCGACATCCGTGAGCTTGAGCGCCTCGTAGATGCCCGGAATCGCTTCGCGGGGGAATTCGACGTCGATGACCGCGCCGATGATCTGGGTGATTTTGCCGGTAGCCATGTATTTGTCCTCAGACGGCCGCTGCGCCGCCGACGATTTCTGCAAGTTCCTTGGTGATCGCTGCCTGACGCGCCTTGTTGTAGACGAGCTGCAGGTCGCTGATCAGCGTGCCGGCATTGTCCGACGCCGCCTTCATCGCGACCATGCGCGCCGCCATTTCACAGGCCACGCTCTCGACTGACCCGCGATACACCTGCGATTCGATGTAGCGCATCAGCACGCCGTCGAGAATGTCGGCGGCGCTGGGTTCGTAGATGTAATCCCAGTGTTCGGCCAGATCCTGCGTGTCGGTGGCAGGCACCGGCAGCAACTGCACCACTTCGGGCTTCTGCGTCATCGTGTTGACGAACGTGGCATGCACGATGAACAGACGGTCGATGCTGCCGTCGCGGTAGGCGTCGAGCATGACCTTGACCGTGCCCAGCAGATCCTTGACGTGCGGCTTGTCGCCGAGGCCGGAGACGCTCGCGAGAATCGGCAGGCCCAGGCGGCGGAAAAACGCCACGCCCTTGCTGCCGATCAGGCACAGGTTGACCTTCGCGCCCTTGCCCTGCCATTCGCGCATCAGCAGCAGCGTGTTCTTGAACACGTTGGTGTTCAGGGCGCCGCACAGGCCACGATCGCTCGAGACGACGATGATGCCGATCGACTTCGGCTCGCGCTCGACCAGGAACGGATGCTTGTAATCCGGATTCGCCTGGTTCAGGTGGCCGATGACGCCGCGGATCTTCTCGGCATAGGGACGCGCCAGGCGCATGCGCTCCTGCGCGCGGCGCATCTTGCTCGCCGCGACCATTTCCATGGCCTTGGTGATCTTCTGCGTCGACTTGACGCTGGAGATCTTCGAACGGATTTCTTTGGTACCGGGCATGCCTGCTCAGCTCCAGGAGGCGCGAACCGCCGCGTGCGTGAACACGCCGGCCGTCGCTCCCCGATAATCGCTTTGGGCCGGCGTGTTCACGCACACACCGGTGCGCACACGCTGGCGTTGTGCCGGGCGGAGGCCCGGAACCAGGACATCAGACCGTCGACCGGAGCATGCCGTCGTGACGACCACGCCGCGTGCGGCGGACGTGGCGAGCAGAGTCGCCGCGCCAAAGCGCGTCACGTGGCGCGACGCGCGGCGACTCTGGTCGTCGCGGTCGCCGGCACACAGCATGTTCGCGTTCGACGTCATGCTCAGAACGACCCCGTTGCCGCGAAGTCCTCGCAGATCTTCTTCAGCGTGGCTTCGTGGGCCTTCAGTTCCGGCTTGGCGTTGATCGCGTCGAGCTCCGCTTTGTAGGTGGTCTTCGCGAACGACTGCAACGCAGCCTCGGCGTCGACGACCTTCTTGCGGTCGACCTTGTCGAAGTAGCCGTTGTTGACGGCGTAGATCGACAGCGCCATTTCCGCGACCGACATCGGCGCGTACTGCTTCTGCTTCATCACTTCCGTGACGCGCTGGCCGCGCTCGAGCTGCTTGCGGGTCGACTCGTCGAGGTCCGACGCGAACTGCGAGAACGCCGCGAGCTCGCGATACTGGGCGAGCGCGAGACGGATGCCACCGCCCAGCTTCTTGATGATGTCGGTCTGCGCGGCGCCACCGACGCGCGACACCGAGATGCCGGCGTTCATGGCCGGGCGGATGCCGGCGTTGAACAGGTCGGTCTCGAGGAAGATCTGGCCGTCGGTGATCGAGATCACGTTGGTCGGCACGAACGCCGTGACGTCACCGGCCTGGGTCTCGATGATCGGCAGGCCGGTGAGCGAGCCGGTCTTGCCCTTGACGGCACCCTTGGTGACCATCTCGACATACTCTTCGTTGACGCGCGCGGAGCGCTCGAGCAGGCGCGAGTGCAGATAGAACACGTCGCCGGGGAACGCTTCGCGGCCCGGCGGACGGCGCAGCAGCAGCGACACCTGGCGATACGCGACGGCCTGCTTGGACAGGTCGTCGTAGATGATCAGCGCGTCCTGGCCGTGGTCCATGAAGTACTCGCCCATCGTCACGCCCGAGTAGGCGGACAGGTACTGCATGGCGGCGGGCGTCGAGGCCGACGCCGCGACGATGATCGTGTGGTCCATCGCGCCGGCTTCTTCGAGCTTGCGCACGACGTTGGCGATCGACGACTGCTTCTGGCCGATCGCGACGTAGATGCACTTAATGCCGGACGACTTCTGGTTGATGATCGTGTCGACGGCCATCGCGGTCTTGCCGGTCTGGCGGTCGCCGATGATCAGCTCGCGCTGGCCGCGGCCGACGGGGACCATCGCGTCGACAGCCTTGTAGCCGGTCTGCACCGGCTGGCTGACCGACTTGCGGTAGATGACGCCCGGCGCGACGCGCTCGATCGGCGCCGTGCGCGTGGTCTTCAGCGGACCCTTGCCGTCGATCGGGTTGCCGAGCGCGTCGACGACGCGACCGAGCAGTTCCGGACCGACCGGCACTTCGAGGATGCGGCCCGTCGTCTTGACGGTGTCGCCTTCCTTGATCGACTTGTAGTCGCCCAGCACGACCGAGCCGACCGAGTCCTGCTCGAGGTTCAGCGCGAGGCCGAACAGGTTGCCGGGGAACTCCACCATTTCACCGTAGCGGACGTCGGCGAGACCATGGATGCGGCAGATGCCGTCGGTCACGGAGACCACGGTGCCGACGTTGCGCGCTTCGGCAGCGGATTCGAAATTGCCGATGCGCTGCTTGATCAGCTCGCTGATTTCGGAGGGCGTGATGGACATGATGGAGTCCTTCGATGCGTATGTCTGTGTAGGTCTATTGGGCGGCCATCGCCGTGCCGAGGCGCTCGACGCGACCCCGCAGCGAGCCGTCGACGACGAAGTCACCGGCGCGGACGACCGCGCCACCGATCAGCGTCGGGTCGATTTCGGCATGCAGGCGCACGGTGCGCTGCAGGCGCTTGGCGAGCGCAGCCGACAGCTTCGCGCTCTGCTCCGCCGTCAGCGGCAAGGCCGAGGTCACGGTCACGTCGACCGTGTTCTCGACCTCGGAGCGCAGCGCTTCGTACTGCGTCGCGATCTGCGGCAGCGCGCCCAGGCGGCGGTTGTCGGCGAGCAGGCGCAGGAAGTTGCGCGCGCCGGCGTTCGCGGTCGCGCCGGCAATGCCGAGCAGGAAGTCGACCAGCTCCGGCGTCCGCACGTGCGGGTTGCCGACCAGCCGCTCTACCCGCTCGTCCGCCAGCGTCGCACTGGCCTTGGCGAGCAGATCGCCCCAGGCGGCGAGCGCATTGTCGCCGCGGGCCTGCTCGAAAGCAGCGCGCGCGTAGGGCCGGGCGATGGTTGCGTTGTCAGCCACGGCTGGCGCCTGCCTCGAGGCTGGACGCAAGCTGGTCGATCAGCTGCGCATGTGCCTTCGGGTCGATCTCGCGTTCGAGCAGCTTGGCCGCGCCGGCGACGACGAGGCCGCCGTATTCACGGCGCAACGTGTCGCGCGCACGCGCGCTTTCGGTCGCCGCTTCTTCACGCGCCGACGACACGATGCGCGCGCCCTCGGTCTGCGCGGCCTGCTTCGCGACCTCGATGGTCTCGTTCGAGCGCTTCGCCGCCTGGTCTTCGATCTGCCGGGCGCGGTCGCGCGCCTCGCGGATGATGTCGTTGGCGCGATTGGTCGCTTCGGCGAGATCCTTCTGGCCACGATCAGCGGCGGCGAGACCGTCGGCGATCTTCTTCTGCCGCTCTTCGATGGCGCCGATGATGTGCGGCCAGCCGAATTTCATCACGAGCCAGGCGACCGCGAAGAACGCGAGTCCCTGGATGATCAGCGTGACTGTGATGCTCATGCGCTTCTACCCCTGCTGCCTGTGACCGGGCGCGCCATCAGGGCGCGCCCGCAGTCGAGCCTTGCGTTGGCGGATCAGCCGACGCCCAGGGCGGCGAGGAACGGATTCGCAAAGATCAGCAGCAGCGCGATCGCGACGCCGATGATCGGCACCGCGTCGAGCAGACCGGCGACGATGAACATCTTCGTCTGCAGCATCGGGGTCAGTTCCGGCTGGCGCGCGGCGCCTTCGAGGAACTTGCCGCCGAGCAGCGCGAAGCCGATGGCGGTACCGAGCGCGCCGAGCCCGATGAGCAGGCCGGCGGCGATCACCGTCATGCTCATGACATCAGCGATCTGGGTAATGTTTTCCATTGCGAATCTCCGTGAAGTAGCAGTAATCGACGAACCAAATAAACGAAAGGAATCAGCGAACGCGCCTCAGTGCTCCTGCACCGACATGCTGAGGTACACGATCGTCAGCATCATGAAGATGAAGGCCTGCAGCGTGATCACCAGGATGTGGAACGCGGTCCAGATGAAGCCCGAGATGAACTGCAGCGGCGCCATCGCCCAGGTGATGCCGCTCGCGAGGCTGCCGCCCAGCGTCATGCAGGCGATCAGGATGAAGATCAGCTCGCCGGCGTACATGTTGCCGAACAGTCGCAGCGACAGCGAAATCGGGCGCACGGCTTCTTCGATCAGGCGCAGCAGCAGGTTGGCCGGCGCGAGCAGCACCGTGCCGACCGGGCCCGTCGCGTGGAACGGCGCGGTGAACATCTCGGCGACGAACTTGCCGACACCCTTGTGCTTGATCGCGTACTGGATCAGCAGGAACACGCACAGCGCCATGCCGAGCGTGGTCGACAGATCGGCCGTCGGCACGACGCGCAGGTACGGAATGCCCGCGGCGTGCGCGGTGGCCGGCAGCAGGTCGACCGGCACCATGTCCATGAAGTTCATCAGGAACACGAGGCAGAAGATCGTGATGGCGAGCGGCGCGACGAAGCGGCTCTTGACCGGGAAGGTTTCCTTGACGAGGCCGTCGACGAACTCGACGACCATCTCGACGGCGCACTGCAGCTTGCCGGGCACGCCATCGGCGCGGGCGCGGCTCGCGACCCGGATGAACACGACGACGAACAGCGTGGCGAGCAGCAGCTTGAAGAAAATGCTGTCGATGTGCAGACGCCAGAACGCACCTTCACCGACCTGAACATGCAAATGTTCGAGGTGGTGCTTGATGTAGCCCGTCATCCCGCCAGATTCGCCTTCAGCCGCCATTCGCACCTGACCTCGTGAGACCGGCGCTCACTTGATGAGCGCCACGCCGATCCAGAATCCAACCTGCGCCGCGAGCATGCCAGCCAGCAATGGCAGCGGCATCAGCTTCGCGACGGTCAGCGCCAGCCACACGGCCAGCACGACCCACAGCCATTTCAGGCACTCACCCGCCCACATCGCCTTGGCGATGCGGGAGGCTGGCGCGATCCCCGGGGCGAACAACCGCCAGCCGAAGATCAGGTTGCCGGCCGCGACGATCACGCCGCCCGCCAGCGCTGCCTGCGCCGCCGGACCGCCTGACAGCAACCCGGAAACCGCAGCCGCAACCACCGCGGCAACCATCTGCGCCGCGGCGAACCGCAAGACCGTACGCTTGCCACGCGCGACCGGGTCGTTCACGACTTGGTGTCCAGTCCGCGGGGAGTACCCGAAAAAGGCCGCGCATTGTAGGCATTTTTTTGCGCTGCTTCAACAGCACTTTTGCGGCCGGGACTTGACGAAATCTTTTGGAAAATCAGCCGCCTCAGCGAATGTGGCCCAGGATGCCGTCGAGCTCGTCGAGCGAGTTGTAGGAGACGACCACCTTGCCGCGGCCGCTGGCGGCGTGCTGGATCGCCACCTTGGCGCCGAGTTTGTCCGACAGTTCCTGCTGCAGCTGCTCGATATTGGGGTCGAGGCCGGCGTCATCGCGATCAGCCGCCGCGGGCGGCGGCGCGATCATCCGCCGCACCAGCGCTTCCGTCTCGAGCACCGACAAACCCTTTTTCGCAACCAGCTGCGCGACTTCGCTTTGCTGGCGCTTCTGCGGCAGGCCGAGCAGGGCCCGCGCGTGTCCCATTTCGATCTCGCGCTTCTCGACCAGTGCGGCGACTTCGGCCGGCAATTCGAGCAGCCGCAGCAGGTTGCTGACGGCCGCGCGCGAACGGCCGACCGCATCGGCAGCCTGCTGGTGCGTGACGTCGAACTCGCGGATCAGCCGGTCGAGCGCGCGCGCTTCCTCGAGCGGATTGAGGTTCTCGCGCTGGATGTTCTCGATCAGCGCCATCGCGATCGCAGCGGAATCCGGCACGCGCCGCACGACCGCCGGCACTTCGGCAAGCCCGGCGATCTGCGCCGCGCGCCAGCGCCGCTCGCCGGCGATGATCTCGTAGCGCGTCGCGCCACCCGGCGCCGCGCCCGGCATGACGATCGGCCGCACGATGATGGGCTGGACGATGCCCTGCGAGCGGATCGAGTCCGCCAGCTCCTGCAGCGACTCCGGCCGCAGATCGATGCGCGGCTGGTAGCGGCCGCGCTGCAGCACGTCGACCGGCAGCTTCATCAGCTGCTCGTCGAGCATCGCGGCACCGACGCGAGCGGCATCGGCGGCCGGCGCTGCTGCGGCCGCGGCACCGGGTGTCGCGGCGCCAGGCGTTGCGGTCGGTGCCAGCCGCGAACCCGCCAGCTCGCCTGCCGGGCCCGCCGCAGCGCTGCGGTTCGTCGCGATCTGGCCGAGCAGTGCATCGAGGCCGCGACCGAGGCTGGGTTTCTTCTGGCTCATGCGCGCGATGATAAGCGCACGGCGGCCGGCACCGCAGCCTCCGCCTCGCGGTTGGTGCGGATGCCGAGGAAAATCTCGCGGAAGCTGACGTAGGTCAGCGCGCCGAGGAAGCAGTACAGCAGCGGCACCAGCGGCGGCAACACCAGCACCCACAGCACCGGCAGCGTGATGAACAGCAGCCCCACCATCAGCACCAGCGGCAGGTTCTTGATCTGCCCGACCGCGCTGAGCTTGTAGGCGTCGCGGAAGGTCAGGCCGAGCAGCGTCGAGCAGGGGAACTGGAAGAAGGAAGTCAGTCCCGGAATGTTCAGGCCGAAGTACAGCAGGCCGAGCGCGTAAGCCGCGTAGACGAAGATCTGGCGCGTCGCGACGTACCAGTTCGTCGACAGCTCCGTGACGATGTTGCGCTCGGTGTACAGCGGCGACCACCACGGCACGCCGGGCCGCGACAGCAGCAGCATCCAGATCACCGCGCCGGCAGCCGCAATGATCGCCGAGAACAGCAGCACGTCGAACGCGTGGCGGCGCAGCATCGCCAGCACTTCACCGAGCGTGGCGCGCTGCGGGCGGTCGACCTCGGCGGCGATCAGGATGCTGGCGAAGAAAGCCGCCAGAGCCAGGATGCCGTCGACGATCGGCAGGCGCTGGCCGAGGAACATCCACAGGCACATCAGCAGCGCGAGACCGGCCCAGAAGCCGAACGCGCGCCCGATCAGGCTCGCGGCCTGGCGCGTCCAGCGCCACAGCGCGCCCGGCTCGGCCTCACGCGGTTCGATCAGCATCGGCAGTGGCTGCGGTTTCGGCGGCCGGTGACGGTGGGGATGGCGTTGCGCCCTGCTCGTCCTCGCGGCGGATCATCTCGCCGGCGAGAGCAAGGTAAGCGAGCGCGCCGCGCGAGTCCTTGTCGTGCAGCAGCGCGGGCTTGCCGAAGGACGGCGCCTCGGCGAGGCGCACGTTGCGCGGGATGATGGTGCGGAATACCTTCTCGCCGAAGTGCGCGATCAGCTGCGCGCTGACTTCGTTCGACAGGTTGTTGCGCGGGTCGAACATCGTGCGCAGGATGCCTTCGATCGCGAGCTCCGGGTTCACCGAGTCGCGGATCTGGCCGATCGTGCCGATCAGCGCCGACAGGCCCTCGAGCGCGTAGTACTCGCACTGCATCGGCACCAGCACGCTGTCGGCGGCGACCAGCGCATTGACCGTCAGCATGTTCAGCGACGGCGGGCAGTCGATCAGGATCACGTCGTAGCTGTCGCGCACCGGCTTCAGCGCGCTGCGCAGCCGCAGCTCGCGGCCGACGTTCAACGTCAGCAGTTGCACTTCCGCGGCGGTCAGGTCCTGGTTCGCCGGCAGCAGGTCGAAGGCCGCGTCCGGCAGCGCAACGATCGCCTCCGCCGCGGTGCAGGCACCGACCAGCACATGCCCGGCGCCGAGTTCGAGCGAGCTCTTGTCGACGCCGCAGCCCATGGTCGCGTTGCCCTGCGGATCGAGGTCGATCAGCAGCACGCGGCGACGGGTCGCCGCCAGCGAGGCCGCGAGATTCACCGACGTAGTGGTTTTGCCGACGCCGCCCTTCTGGTTGGCGACTGCGATGACGCGCTTCATGCGCGGCACTCTAGCAAAAGGTCAGGGACCGCGAAGCACGGCCAGATGCCGCTCGGCGTCCACTTCCGGCACCGCGAGCGAAATCAGCTCGGCCCGCCACGGCGCGGGCAGCGCCGCAACTTCAGCAGCGGGCAACCGACCCTTCAGCGCGAGGATCCGGCCACCGCGTCGCAGCAGGTGCCGACAGCGCCGTGCGAGTTCGTCCAGCGGCCCGACCGCCCGGATCACCACCACGTCGAACAGCACCGGCGGGCGGAAGTTCTCGGCGCGCTCCGCCAGCGCGTTCGCGTTGGCGAGGCCGAGCGTCGCGATCATCTCGGCGACAAAGCGGATCTTCTTCTGCGTGCCGTCGATCAGCGTGAACTCGATCTCCGGGCAGGCGATCGCGAGCGGCAGGCCGGGAAAGCCGCCGCCCGTGCCGACATCGAGCACGCGGCGCGCGTCACCGAGGTGTGGCGCCACCGACAGGCTGTCGAGCATGTGCAGCGCGCGGATGCCCGGCAGATCGTCGATGGCCGTCAGATTGACCAGCTGGTTGCGCTCGCGCAGTGCCAGCGCAAGGCGCCACAGGCGATCAAGTGCGGTTGCATCGAGGGCCACGCCCAGCGTCGTGGCGCCCGCGGCGAGCTGCGCGCGCCAGGCGGCGCCGTCGCCGTCAGCGCCCTTGGCAGCAAGATCAGCGGCCGTCATGTATCCACCAGGTACGACCACCACAGGTCGAATGGCATCGCATCGAGCGAGGCATCCGCCGCGCAGCGCCGCAGCAGCGCGGCACCGCGTTCTTCGAGGCGCCCGGGCCAGGGCGCCGGCGGCGCTGCGGGCCAGCGCTCTTCGAACGGCATCGCATCGCGCAGCGCGTACAAGGCCGCGCGCAGCCACTGCGCCGCGAGTTCGCCGTGGCGCAGCGCCATTCTTCGCGGTGACTGCAGCGCCGGGTCTTCGGACTGCGCCGCCGCCGCCGGCAACTGGCGCAGCGCCTGGCCGGCAATCGTGGCGTCGCCGCCCAGCAGTCGCACCACGCCCTGCACCGCCGCGGCATCCGGATCCGCCGCGCGCATCGCAATCACGCCGCGCAGCGATTCGAGTGCAGCGATCACTTCACCCAGCGTCGGCACAGAACGGGCCAGCAGCCGCGCCCGCCGCGAACGCCAGTCCGCCGCCGCGCACAGCGTCGCCATCGCCGTCGCACGGGCACTCGCATCCGCGCCCTGTGCGTTGCGACGCCAGGTCAGCAACACCGCGAGATTGAACGCCGCCTGCGGCGGATCGAGCTCGAAGCACAAGCCCGGCACGCGCGCGCCACCGGCCAGCGTCGCGCCCGGCACCACCGGCCCGAGCAGCGCGCGGCAGTCGGGATCGCCGGCCGATTCGAGCGCCTGCTCGAGCGCGCGCATGACCCAGACGCGAGCCGCCTCCGCCATCGTCAGCCGATCCGCACGACGGTGCGCCCCGTCACTGCGCCCTTCAGGTACGCGTCGAAGGCGCCGGGCAGTTCGTCGAAGCCGATCGTGCGCGTCGCGATGCGGTCGAGATGCCGCGGCGCGAGATCAGTGGCGATACGCTCCCAGACCTTGAGACGTGTTTCGCGCAGCGTCGCCGAGGAATTGATGCCGAGCAGGTTCACGCCACGCAGGATGAACGGAATCACCGTCGTGTGCAGCTCCGCGCCGCCCGCAAGACCAATGCTCGCGATGTTGCCCCAGAAGTCCACCGTGCGCGTCAGCCAGGTCAGCGTCTCGCCGCCGACGTTGTCGATCGCGCCGCCGAAGCGCGCCGCCTCGAGCGGCCGCTTGCCGTAGTCGATGTCGGAGCGCAGCAGCACCTGCGATGCGCCGAGTGACTTCAGGTAGTCGATCGAGTCCGGCTTGCCGCTGACCGCGATGACCTCGTAGCCGCGACCCGCGAGCATGTCGATCGCGACGCTGCCGACGCCGCCCGTCGCGCCCGTGACGACGATCGGGCCCTTCGCCGGCACCTGGCCGTTGTGCTCCATGCGGTGGATCGCGAGCGCCGCCGTGAAGCCCGCCGTGCCCAGCGACATCGCCTTGAAGGCATCGAGGCCCGGCGGCATCGGGATCACCCACTCGCCCGACAGCCGCGCGAACTGGGCGTAGCCGCCGTCGTGCGTTTCCGACAGGCCGCAGCCCGTGACCAGCACCGCATCGCCCGGACGGTAGCGTGCATCAGTCGACGACTCGACCACGCCGGCCAGATCGATGCCGCCCACCAGCGGATACTTGCGCAGGATCTTGCCCGCACCCGTCGCCGCCAGCGCGTCCTTGTAGTTGATGTCGCTGTACTGGACCCGCACCACGACCTCGCCCGGGTTCAGGTCGTCGAGCGACAGCTGCTCGAACTTCGCGACGATCTTGCGATCGATTTCGTGGATGCGGAAAGCCTTGAAACTGCTCGCCATCGGTGTGCTCCGGTCGGGGGAGGGAATCCTGATCGGGACGGCGCGGGCGATCAAGCTGTGGGCATGCGAAGGTGACGGCGCGGCCGCTGCAGGCCTGTTTCGGGGACGCCGTGAATCCGTCCATGGAGGCTCGGGCGCGCCATCCATGGCGCGCACGCCCCGAACCAGGCCTGTAGCAACCACGCCGCCCGACCCTCAGCGGCCCACGGCTTGATCGTCCGCCGCCGAGAGTGGGTGACTACGCCTAACGCTTCAGCAACCTGCCTGGCTGGAGCGGGAGAAGGCCACGCGCTGGCGATGCCGCGTGATGCGCGCAGCGGGGCGCTGATTGATCTGGAGCCGGGCGTGGCGCGCCAGGGATGGCGCGCCCGAGGCTCCATGGATGGATTCACGCCGTCCCGGCTCCGGGTCAATCAGCGTCCCGGTGCGTGCGTCAGGAGCGCCTCTTCAGCGCGTGGCCTTCGCCCGCTCCAGCCACGCGATCAATCCATCCGCATTCAACTCCAGATCAAACCCGAGCACCGCTTCGATCTTCTGCTCGGGTTCAGCCACCCCGTGGCTGCGCGCAAGCTCGACCCACAGCTGGCGGATCGCGGCGACGATGCGCCGCTTGCATTCGGCGCGGTCGGGCCAGGCTGCGGCCGCGGCAGCCTCGGCGGCGCTGACCAGCGCCTCGATCTGCCGCCGCAGCGACGCGGCGAGCCGCGCGATGTCGGTGACGCGGCTGTAGTGCGTCAGGTACAACGCCTCGGGTTCGAGGGCGCAGATCCGGTCGATCGACGCGAGCAGCTGCGCGGGGTCGAACTGCGTCGGCGTCGTCGTCGGCACGATCATTGGCCTCCCGTCGACGTCGAACTCGCGATACGACAACCCGAAGGTGTCGCCGGTGAAGGCGAGCGCATTCGCGCGATCGACGATGATCTGGTGATGCATCGCGTGGCCGGGCGTGTAGAGGCATTCGAGCTGGCGCCCGCCGAGCTCGAATGCCTGCCCGTCCTGCGGGGCGACGATCCGTTCGGCCGGGATCGGCACGAGTTCGCCGTACAGCTCGCGATAGGTGGCCTCGCCATACACCGCGATCGACGCTGCGATCAGCTTGGTGGGGTCGGCCATGTGCGGCGCGCCGCGCGGGTGGATCACGGCGCGCGCGTTCGGCAGTGCCTGCATCAGCATGCCGACGCCGCCGGCATGATCGAGATGCACGTGGGTCAGGAACACCCAGTCGACGGCGTCGCGCGCGATGCCGAGGATGTCGAGCGCGCGCAGCAGGTGCGGCACCGAGTAGTTGGTGCCGGTGTCGACGAACGCGGCGCGACCGCCGTGCTCGATGACATGCGACGCATCGAGCAGCGGCCGCATGTACTGCGTATCGACGGCAGTGATGCCGTGCGGATGCCGGATCAAGCCCGCTTCTGCCGCGCCTGCCATGCGGCCTTACTTCGGGTCGGCGGCGAGCGCAGCGAAATCGCGCTTGAAATCCTGCGGCGGGCCGCCATTGCCCGACAGGATCTCGAAAGTCTTGCGCATCGCTTCGCGGCGCCCCAGCGCCTCGACGCTGACGAGCGCGACATCGGCGCGCGGGATGCGACCCGTGGTCGTATCGCCCTGCGAGAACTGCACGACCTTGGCTCCGCCGGCTTCGTCGAGCAGCCCGCCCGGGCGGATCACGGTGTAGGGCACGCCGCTCGCACGCAGCGCGTTCTCGCCCTTGAACTTCGCGGCCAGGATCGGCCGCATGAACGTCATCGGGTAATCCGCGGCCTTGGTCACCGCCGCCGACGACACGAGCACGAAGTGCTTGACGCGCGCGCCCTTCGCGGCGGTCGCGAGATTCGCGACGCCCTGGTTGTCGATCTGCTCGGGGCCTGCATCCGGCGTGGCGCCGGGACCGCCACTGGCGCCGATCGTCGAGATCAGGTAGGTCGCGCCCTTCAGCGCGACCGCCAGCGCCGCCGGATCACGCACGTCCGCGACGACGATCTCGACGCCCGCCGGGAACATGCCCTGCGCCTTGGCGGCGTCGCGCACCATCGCGCGCACGCGGTAGTTGCGCCGCACGAGTTCCGCGACCGTTTCCTTGCCGGTGCGCCCGGTGGCGCCCGCCACGACGACGAGACCACGCGGCTTCGCGACGGCTTCCGGCGCTGCGAGCGTCGCCGCGCCAACTGTTGCCCAAACGACCGCCATGCCCATGACGGCCGCGAACCATGATCTGCGCTGCATCACTTCGAACCCCCCTTGTCGAGCACGTCCTTCCAGCGTTCTTCGAACGCCCAGATTTCCTCGAAGCCGACCATGCGGCAGAAGTCGTCGAAGCCGAACAGCGGCACATCGGGCGACAGGCTGGTGCCAGTCGTCTTCAGGTGCGTCAGCGCGCGCTCCATCGCGGCGGAGGCCGCGAGCGCGTTCATCGCGGGCCAGATCGCGAGCGAGTAGCCGAACGACTTCAGTTCCGCAGCCGGGCGGATCGGCGTGCGGCCGCCGTCGGACATGTTCGCCATCATCGGCTTGTTGATCGCGGCGCAGGCGCGGCGCATCTCGTCCTCGGACTGCAGCGATTCGACGAACACGAGATCGGCGCCGGCCTCGCCATAGGCCTGGCCGCGCCGCACGGCTTCGTCGAAGCCATGGCCGGAGCGCGCGTCGGTGCGCGCGATCACGAGGAAGTCGCGCGACTGGCGCGACGCCACCGCGACCTTGACCTTGGCGACCATGTCCTCGAGCGGAATCACGCGCCGGTACGGCGTGTGGCCGCACTTCTTCGGGAACTCCTGGTCTTCGATCTGGATCGCGCTGACGCCGGCCGCCTCGTAGCCGCGCACGGTGTGCTGCACGTTCAGCAGGCCGCCAAAGCCGGTGTCGGCATCGGCGATCACGGGCGCCTTCGACTTCTCGACCACCTTCGAGACGCGATCGAGCATGTCGGTGTAGGTCGCAAGGCCCGCATCGGGCAGCCCCAGGTAGGAGCCGGTGAGCCAGAAGCCGCTCGCGTACACGGCGTCGAAGCCGACGCGCGCGACCAGCATCGTGGAAATCATGTCGAACACGCCGGGCGCGACGATGAACTCGCCACGCTCGAGCTTCTGCCGCAGTACTGGATCAGCCATCCGTCCTCCCTCGAGTTGCGGCAACATATCAGACATGGACGCCGCAAAAATGGCCAGCGACGGAATCGAACTCGACGGCATCGACGCTGCGCTGCTGGCCGCGGAAGTGGTGCCGCGCGCGCTGTCGCGCCGCCGCGTGACGCGTTGGGCCGGCTGGCTGCCGGACGGCTCGCTGCTGCTGCGGGCGCGCGCAGGCCGGGCGACGCAGCTGTTCCGGATCGCCGCACCCGATGCGCCCACGCAGCCGCTGACGCATCACGAGCGCTCCATCAGCGCGGCGACGCTGGCGCCGGATGGCACGCGCATCGCCTTCCTGCTCGAACATGCCGACGGTGCGCGCCTGTACCTGCTGAGCCTCGCCGACCGCGGTGTCACCCGCATCAGCGGCGAGGCCCAGGGCTGCGCTGATCCAGTGTGGTCGCAGGACAGCCGGCGCCTCGCGTTCCGCGCACGGCCGGCCCCCGGCGCCGACGCGACCATCCTGACCGTCGAACCCGGCGCAGCGCCGCGGACCCTGCTGCCAGGGCGGGCGCGCGATGGCACGCTGCGCGGACTTCGGCCGCTGGGCTGGTCGACGGACCAGCGCGCCGTGCTGGTCGCAGTCAACGGTGCCGCGCCCGCGCTGCTCAGCGTCGATGTCGACAGCGGCCTCGATACGCCGCTGGCAACCGAGCTCGTCATCGAGGGCAGCGTGCGCTATGCACCTGGCGGCCGCGCACTGTATGCGCTGGCGCGCGAACGCGAACCCGATCCGCGCCGCAACGGTGACGACCTGCGCCAGCTCTGGTATGTCGACCTCGCCAGCGGCACGCGCCGCGCGATCGCGCCCACCCTGCCATGGGACATCGAGCGCTTCGCGATCAGCGACGATGGCCGTGGCGTGGCGCTGAGCGCGCTCGCCGCGGGCTTCAATGTGCTGCGAGTGCTGGACTTGCCGAGCGGCGCGATGCTCGAACCCCAGGGCCTGCCCGCGGGTTTCATCGATGAATTCGGTTTCGATCGCGTCGGCCAGCGGCTCGCGTTCACGCTGGAAAGCGCGGATTCACCCGCCGATGTCTGGAGCTGGGACCTGCGCTCGCGCGCCCTGGCGCGCTGGACGACTTCACCCGCACGCGCCGGTGCCGTCGCACTCGCGGTGCCGCGCCGCGTGTCCTTGCCGGGCTGGGATGCGAACGGCCGGCCGCGCCGCACGCAAACCGGCTGGCTGCTGCGCCCCACGGAGACCGCGCCGCCCGACGCCAGCCGCCGGCCGGTCTGGCTCGCCCCGCGCGTCGGCAGCGCGACGCGGCTGCATCCACGCTACGACTCCCTGACGCAGCATGTCGTCACCGGACTCGGCTATGTGTCGCTGGCGCCGGATCTGTCGGCCGGTGCGAGCCGCGAGGCGCTGGTGCGCGAAATCGGCGCCGTGCTGGTCTGGATCAGCGCGCAGCGCGACCTGGACTCTAACCGCATCGTGCTCGCAGTCAGCGACGATGCGGCCGAACTTCTGTTGCCCTTGCTGACGCTGTACGGCGAGCGGCTGCGCGGCGGCGTGCAGCTGCGCGGCGCACCGCAGACGCCGCGCGGGCCCCGCACGACACTGCTCGCGAGCCCGGTGCTGCTGCTGCACGGGCGCGAAGACCGGCGCTGGGGCGGTGGTGCAGCGCTGCGCGCGACCGCTGCGGTGCGCGCACTCGGCCAGGAGGCCTGGCGCATGGCGTTGCCGGGCGAATCCGGCGACCGCTGGGTGCGGCCTGAAAACGAAGAGCGCTGCGCGCAGGCGATCGCGGCCTTCCTGCGGCGCTGCAATGCGCCGCGCGAACCGACCCGCGTCAGCGGCGCGAGAAGCGCGTGACCCGTTTGTCAGGCGTCCACAGGCCCGGCTGCGCCGCGTAGTAGCGCGCGAGCGCGCGGATGTCGGCGTCGCTGAGTCCGCCGGCGAAGCCGGCCATGACGGCGTTCTTGCGGCCGCCGCGCTTGTAGTCGGTCAGCGCGCGGACCAGGTAATCGGCGTGCTGGCCGGCAAGGGTCGGGTACTCAGGCGTGATGCCGATGCCGTCGTTGCCATGGCAGGAGACGCAGACCGCAGCCGCTTCCGGGGCGGTGCCGACCGGCTTGGCGTTCGGGTTGGCCGTGACCGGCGTGCCTGCGAAGTACGCGCCGATGTCGGCCATGTCCTGATCGCTCATCGAATAGGCCTGCGCATGCATCGTGCCGTGGCTGCGCTCCTTGTTCCGATAGGCCTGCAGCGCCAGCACGATGTACTCGGCCGTCTGCCCGCCGAGCTTGGGCACGCTGTAGGTCGGATACGTGTTCTTGTAGTTCGGGATGCCGTGGCAGCCGAGGCAGGAGTACGCCAGTTTTTCGCCCCGCTCGGCATTACCCGCCGCCATGGCATCAGGCGCCGCCGCAAGCCAGCCCGCCGCCAGCAGCCCCACCATCCCGATCACGCGCCCGAACATCGTCATATCGGCTCCGAAACCTTTGAATGTACGCAAAAAACTGCCGAAGTTTACGGACGGCAGGCCGGAATTGCCACTGCGCGCGTCACGCCGCACTGAACTAGAGATCGCGCGCCGCCATCAGCGCCTGGTCGCCGATCCGGGTCCAGGGCGCCACGCTGCGCTCGAACTTGCGGAACGAGTCGTTGATCTTGCGGAACAGCGGATCGGCCGCCGCCCGCTCATCCGTGATCTGGCGCGACAGGTCGCGCAGCAGTTTCAGCACGTCGTTCGGAAACTGCCGCAGCTCGACCTTGTGCACCCGGACGAGCTGGTCCAGCGCCTCCGGGCTGCGCGCGTTGAACTCGGCCAGCATGCTGTCGTTCACGGCGCGTGCCGCAGTCTGCACGATGGCCTGCAGGTCCGCGGGCAGGGAGTCGTAGGCTTTCTGGTTGACGATGCACTCGAGCGTCGAGCCGGGCTCGTGCCAACCCGGGTAGTAGTAGTACTTCGCCGCCTTGTGCAGCCCGAAGGCGAGATCGTTGTACGGCCCGATCCATTCAGCCGCATCGATTGCGCCAGACTGCAGCGACGTGAAGATCTCGCCACCGGCCAGCGTGACGGGCGTACCGCCCGCGCGGGCCAGCACTTCGCCGCCCACCCCGGGGATGCGCATCTTCAGGCCCTTCAGATCGGCAATCGAGCGGATCTCCTTGTTGAACCAGCCGCCCATCTGGCAACCCGAGTTGCCGCAGGGCATCGGCAGCACGCCAAACGGCGCATAGGCCTCGCGCCACAGCTCGACGCCGCCGCCGTAGTACAGCCAGGCGTTCATCTCGGTGGCGGTCAGGCCAAACGGCATGCCGGAGAAGAACGACGAGGATTCGATCTTGCCTTTCCAGTAATAGGCGCCGCCATGGCCGAGCTCGGCCGTGCCACGCGACACGGCATCGAACACTTCGAACGCCGGCACGAGCTCGCCCGCACCATAGACCTTGACCTTGATCCGACCGCCGCTGCAGGTCTCCAGCAGGCGCGCGAATTCGAGCGCGCCCGTGCCCAGGCCCGGGAAATTCGGCGGCCAGGTCGTCACGAGCTTCCAGCGAAACTGCGGCTCGGCGCTCATCGCCGCGGGTGCCGCCGCGCCGGCCGGATCCTTGCTCGCGCACGCGGTAGTGGCGGACGCAGCCGCCGCAGTCAGAAAATGGCGTCTCTTCACTGAGGATCCCTCCTGCGGATGAGTCGCCTATGATCGCATTGATTCAGCGCGTCGCGTGGGCACGCGTCGAGGTCGACGGCCAGGAAGTCGGCGCCATCGGCCCAGGGCTGCTCGCGCTGGTCGGCGTCCGGCCCACCGACGACGCACAGTCGGCGGCGCGGCTCGCCGAACGCGTGCTCGGCTACCGCGTCTTCGCCGACGCCGCCGATCGCATGAACCGCTCGCTCGCCGACACGGGCGGCGGCCTGCTGCTGGTGCCGCAATTCACGCTGGCCGCCGACACGCGCAAGGGCACGCGCGCGAGCTTCACGACGGCAGCGTCGCCGACGGTCGCCGCGCCCCTGTTCGACGCGCTGGTGCAGGCGGCGCAGGCGCAGCATCGCGGCCCGGTCGCCACCGGACGCTTCGGCGCGGACATGAAAGTGTCGCTGTTGAATGACGGTCCCGTGACTTTTTGGCTCGAGAGCGGTCCAACCCCTGAACGCGAGGGTTGAATCCGCACCGGACTGTGATCCGGTCGGCGTCCACCACCGCCGATGCTGCGTCGCATCAGAGGCTTTTGGCCTATGATGTATGTCTTGCAACCCGCCCTTCGAAGCAGAGGTTCCCGTGGGTATTTCCTGGCAACAACTCCTGATCATTCTCCTGCTGGTTCTGGTCGTCTTCGGCGCCAAGAAACTGCGCACCATCGGCAGTGATCTCGGCACGGCGGTCAAAGGCTTCAAGAAAGCCATGAACGACGCCGAGTCGGACGACGACACGCCGGTCAAGCAGCTCAAGCAGGATGCGCGTGACGCGGAGTTTCCCGAAGTCGCCGCCAAGCAATCGGCTGAGCGCTCGCAGGACGATCGCAAGTCCTGAGGGCCTGACGCCAGATGTTCGAGGTCGGCTTCAGCGAGATGCTGGTGATCATGGCGCTGGCGCTGGTAGTGCTCGGTCCCGAGAAACTGCCCAAGCTCGCAGCCCAGGTCGGTCGGTGGCTGGGCCGCGCCCGCAACATGGCGCGCCAGTTCCGCGAACAGCTCGAAGAAGAGGCGATCCTCGAAGAAACCCGCCCGAAGCCACGGACCGCCGCGGCCACCGCGGCCGCAGCCACCGCCACTGCCACCGCAAGCGCCGCTGCGGCGACCGTCCCACCCGCACCGGCAGATCCGGCACCGTCGGACTTCGCGGCGGCGGCGTCCCCGCCGGATGCGACCGACGACGCCGACACTCGCCACAACGATTACGCTGGCGCGACCTGGGAGCCTCCGGCCAACACGCCAGACACAGACCCGGACCCTGTCAGCCCGGTGACGACCGCCGCAGCCACCGAGGATACGGATCGTGTCGGCCGAGGAGCCTGAAAAGCTCGCCGAAGGCACGCTGATCTCGCATCTGCTCGAATTGCGGGATCGCCTGATGAAGGCCTTCCTGGCCGTCATCATTGCGTTCGTGCCGTGCGTGATCTTCCGCGAGCAGCTGTTCACGCTGCTGGCACAGCCGCTGATCGAGCAGTTGCCTGTCGGCGCGTCGTTGATCGCAACCAGCGTGATCTCGCCCTTCATGACGCCATTCAAGCTGGCGTTCTATGTCGCGCTGATCGCCGCGATGCCGGTCGTGCTGTATCAGGCCTGGGCGTTCGTCGCGCCGGGGCTGTATCGCCACGAGAAGCGGTTCGCGATGCCGCTCGTGCTGTCGTCGTGGTTGCTGTTCTACGCCGGCATGGCGTTCGCCTACTTCGCCGTGTTTCCGCTGATGTTCAGCTTTTTCTCGGCCAGCACGCCCGACGGCGTGCAGATGATGACCGACATCGCCAGCTACCTCGACTTCGTGATGACGATCTTCATCTGCTTCGGCTTCGCGTTCGAAGTGCCGATCGTCGTCGTGCTGCTCGCGATGACCGGGCTCGTCAACGTCGAGAAGATGGCGGCCAGTCGCGGCTACGTGCTGATCGCCATCTTCGTGGTGGCGGCGTTCATCACACCGCCCGACGCGATCTCCCAGACCATCATGGCGGTGCCGATGTACATCCTCTACGAGGGCGGCCTGCTCGCAGCGCGACTGATGACGAAGATGCGCCGCGACGACCAGCCGGACGAAGCGGAAGCCTGATGCCGCCCGTGTGACGCCGTTCCGCGCGCGCGTCCCGACACCCTAAAGCTGACCTCGCAGCCGCCGTTACAGGCAGCGGTAACCGAGGGTCAATACAGTGCACTCATTCCGCTCGCTGCTCATTTCCATGCTGGCTGCCGCGCTGCTCGCGGTCGCCGCGCTCGCGCTGCTCGCGCATCACGCCAAGGACCAGATGGCTGGCCAGGCCAGCCGGGTTTATGTCGCCAAGGACGTCACGGCAGACATCCTGCCGCCGCCGATGTACCTGATCGAGATGCGCCTGATCGCCTCGCAGGGCGTCGAGGGCTCGATGCCGGCGACGACGGTGCGCGCCGAGTTCGAGCGACTGCGCGGCGAGTACCAGGCGCGCGTCGATCACTGGATCGCCAACCCGCCGTACGGGCTTGAAGCGCAGCTGCTGGGCGCGCAGCACGCGGCCGCCCAGGTGCTGATCGAAGCAATGGAGAAGGACTTCCTGCCGCTGCTGCTGGCCGGCGATGCCGAGGGAGCGCGCGCGGCGCTGTTCCGCGCGCATGAGCTCTACTCCACGCATCGCCGCGGCGTCGACCAGACCGTCGTCGCATCCGTGGCGTTCGCGAACGAGGAAATGGCGGCGTTCGAGGCCGTGACGCTCTGGACGCGCAACGCGAACTTCATCGCGGTCGGCACAGCCACCGTCTTGCTGGTTGCGATCCTGCTGCTGATCCGGCGCCGCATCAACACGACTCTGGGCGGCGAACCGGAAGCGCTCGCCGCCGCCACAGCGACGCTGGCCGCCGGCAACCTGACGCACCGGATCGACGTGTCGTATCCGGCCAGCATGGCCGCTTCGCTCGAGCAGATGCGCGTCGATCTGGGCCGCATCATCGAGGACACGCGGCGCTCGGCCGACGAGGTGCTGATCGCGGCCCGCGAAATCGAGCTCGGCACGCAGGATCTGGGCCAGCGCACCGAGCAGCAGGCCGGCTCCCTCGAGGAGACCGCCTCCGCGATGGAGCAGCTCAATGGCAGCGTGCGCGACAACGCCCAGAACGCAACCAAGGCCAGCGAACTTGCGACCGGCGCGTCGAGCGTTGCCGCGCGTGGCGGCGATGACGTGCAGCGCGTGGTCGCCACCATGGATGAAATCCAGCAGAACTCCAAGCGAATCGCCGAGATCATCGCGGTCATCGACGAGATCGCGTTCCAGACCAACCTGCTCGCGCTCAACGCGGCCGTCGAGGCGGCACGGGCCGGCGAGCAGGGTCGCGGCTTCGCCGTGGTGGCCGGCGAGGTCGGTGCGCTCGCGCAGCGCAGCGCGCAGGCCGCGCGCGAGATCAAGGGCCTGATCCAGACCAGCGTGCAGAATGTCGAAGGCGGCGCGCAGCAGGTGAACTCCGCCGGCCGCACCATGGCCGAGATCGTCGCCCGCGTGCGGGAAGTCAGCGAACTGATCCAGGACATCGCGCGCGCGACGCAGGAACAGAGCATCGGCCTCAGCAACGTCAACGAGTCGATGATGGACGTCGACAAGACGACGCAGCAGAACGCGGCCCTGGTCGAGCAGTCGACCGCAGCGGCGATCAGCCTGCGCAGCCAGGCCGCCAAGCTGGTCGAAGGTGTCGCACAGTTCAGGCTGGACGGTGATGCTCCGGTGGCCGCAGGTGCACAGCCGGCGCGGCGCGCCGAGGGCGGTGCTTCGACGCCGAGCCACGCTGCGTTCGTCGGCAACGCGCGCCGCGCCGCCTGAACGACCGCCTCGCGAGCGCCGCCACGTCCGGGCGGCGCCTTGCCGCGCGACGTCGCGATCCGTCAGACTGACGGCATCGCGGCGCCGCGGCGCCCCCCAGCTATCGGACAACAACAATGAGTACGCCGGTTGGCTCGCCCGCAGGGGACACGAGCTTCTTCGGTCATCCGCGCGGTCTTGCCACGCTGTTCTTCACCGAGATGTGGGAACGCTTCACCTACTACGGCATGCGCGCGCTGCTGGTGCTGTTTCTCGTCGACGCGGTCACGACCGGTGGCTTCGGCTTCGACGACAAGACCGCGACTGCGATCTATGGCCTCTACACCGCGGCGGTCTACCTCGTCGCGCTGCCGGGCGGCTGGATCGCCGACCGGCTGATCGGCGCACAGAAGGCCGTGCTGTACGGCGGCCTGCTGATCGCACTCGGCAACATCACGCTGTGGCTGTCGGCGACGCCGGCGATGTTCTATCTCGGCCTGATGGTGATCATCGTGGGCGTCGGGCTGCTGAAGCCGAACATCTCGGCCATCGTCGCCGAGCTCTATCCGGAAGGCGGCGCGACGCCGGCTTCACGATCTTCTACATGGGCATCAACATCGGCGCCTTCATCGGTCCGCTGATCACGGCCTGGCTCGCGCTGCAGTACGGCTGGCGGGCGGGCTTCCTCGCCGCCGGCATCGGCATGCTGCTCGGCGTCGCGCAGTTCCTCGTCACGCGCCATCACCTCGGCAACGCCGGGGCGCAGCCCCACACTGCGGCGGGCGCGGACCCGGCCAGCGCCTGGAAGTGGCTGTGGCTCGGCACGGCCGTCACCGTGGCGCTGATCGCGCTGCCGTTCGCGGGCATCGTGCAGGTGTCGCCGGTGCAGCTGCAGAACGCCGGTATCTACGTGATCGTGGGCATGGGTGCGTTGTACTTCATTTACCTGCTGTTCTTCGCCGGCCTCGACGCCATCGAGCGCAAGCGCGTGCTGGTGCTGATCGTGCTGTTCTTCGCCTGCGCGCTGTTCTGGGCCGGCTTTGAACAGGCGGGTTCGTCGCTGAACCTGTTCGCCGAGCGCAACACCGATCGCATGGTCGGCAGTTTCGAAGTACCGGCGGGCTGGTTCCAGTCGTTGAACGCCGTCTTCATCGTGATCTTCGCACCGGTGTTCGCGGCGCTGTGGGTCTGGCTCGCGAAGCGCAACATGGATCCTTCGACGCCCGTGAAGTTCGCGCTCGGCCTGATCGGCATGGCGGCCGGCTTCCTGGTGATGGTCGGCGCTGCGAACGTCGTCGCGGGCGGCGCACAGGCGGCGGCCTACTGGCTCGTGCTCACCTACCTTCTGCACACCTACGGCGAGCTGTGCCTGTCGCCGGTTGGACTGTCGTCGGTCACCAAGCTCGTGCCGCAGCGCTTCGTCGGCCAGAGCATGGGCGTGTGGTTCCTCGCAATATCGCTCGGCAACCTGATCGCCGGTGCGATCGCGGGCGAGTTCGACTCCGACAACGTTGCTGCGATGCCTGGTCAGTACATGAGCATTTTCTGGTTCGGCACCCTGTCCGCGATCGTGCTGCTGCTGCTCAGCCCCATCGTGAAGAAATGGATGGGAGGCGTGAAGTGAGATCACAGCGCAGCCGCCCGGCCGAGGCGATGCCCACAGCGTGAATCCGGCGAATCTCAGTCGCCGCGGCAAGCTCGTGCTGTGCTTCGCGATCGTCTACCTCGTCTGGGGTTCGACCTATCTCGCGACCGCCGTCGGCGTGCGCGCCCTGCCGCCGTTCTCGTTCGGCGCGCTGCGCTTCCTGATTGGCGGTGCGCTGCTGCTCGCGATCGCGCGGGCGCTGCCGAGCTTCCATACGCCGGCGAGCAGCGCCGACTGGCGGCTCGAGTGGCGCCGCATCCTGATCGTCGGCGCGACCGGCTGCATGATCTCGAACGGCTGCAACGGCTGGGGCCTGCAGTACGTCGCGTCCAACCAGGCCGCGCTGCTGAACGCGACGGTCGCGTTCTGGGTCACGCTGTTCGGTCTGTTCGGGGCGCGCGGCCACGCGCCCTCGCGCCGCGCCTGGACCGGTATCGCGATCGGCCTAGCCGGCACGGCGCTGATCCTGCTGCCGCGTGCACCCGCTGGACCAGTGCTGCCCTCACCCTACGGACCACTGATCCCGGAACTCATCGTGTTGTGCGGCTGCATGGGCTGGGCGGCAGGCACGGTGCTGCAGCGGACGACGCACGCCGGCTTCGACCTGCTGACGTTCACGGCGCTGCAGCAGATCGTCGGCGGCCTGATGCTGCTCGCCGTCGGCGGTGCGACCGGCGAGTTCTCGCGCGACTGGAACTGGTCGCCGGGCGCATTCATCGCGCTCGGCTACATGGCGGTCGTCAGTTCCTGCATCGCCTACACCGCCTACGCGTGGCTGACGCAGAACGCGGCACCGTCGCAGATCGGTACCTACGCACTCGTGAATCCGGCGGTCGCCACCTTGCTCGGCTGGTTCGCGCTCGATGAGCATCTGGTCGCGACACAGTGGCTCGGCATGATCGTGATCCTGACCGGCGTCGTGCTCGTGAACTGGTCGGCGCTGCGCAGTGGCAGCGCGGTACTCACCCGGGGCAGCGACTGACCAGCTTGACGGCCTTCTGCTCGGCCAGGTCCACCGCCGGCACGGTCTGGCGCTCGCGCGCAGGGAAATCGATCTGCGCAATGAGGTTGTTGCCGTCGGTGTCGCGCACGTTGGTCAGGCCCTTGTAGCGCATCAGCACGCGATCGCTCTTGCGGTAGCTGACTTCGATGTACGGCAGGAACCAGCCAAGCACGCCCGACAGATTCAGGCGGATCACGCTCGCGGGTGCGCCCTCGATCGTCTCCTCATTGTGCTTCTTGACCTTGAACGTCAGGAAATCGAGCCGACTCGGCACGAGGAACGGGAACCGCACCGTGCGACCCGCTTCGAGTTCGGCCCAGTGCTTGCGGACGAACTCATCGAAGCCGGCGTCGGAGACGATCGCGACGTTTGCCGGCACCTTGGCGCGGCGCACCTGGGCGGTGGCGCTCGCGCGCTGGAACACCTCGAGGCCCTGCGCCGTGCGCCGCAGCCCTTCCGTGTAGCCGCTGCGCGCATCGAGCAGCGTGAACTGCGGCTCCTCGCGCGCTGCGCCGTACTCGAGTTCCTTGCGCGCGAAGCTGTCGGTGCCGCTGGGGCAACGGTACAGCACGACGCGCTGCTCGCCCACGGTGCCCGCACCACGCACGAAATGCGATTCGATGTACAGCAGCCGCTTCGATTCGAGATCGCGCGCGTAGCCGGTGAAGACCTGGTCGGCGGCGCGCACCGTGGGTGCGCCGAGGCAGGTGAGTGCGGCCAGGCCGGCCAGCACGGCGCGGCGGAGCGGACGTTTGCAGGCAGTCATGAAGTCCCTTTCGTGACGGCAGGTCAATTGGATGTGGCGGCACCAACGGCCCTCACCGCGGCACTCATCCCGGCCGGCGTCCGATGCGCTCGAAGCCCTTTGGCCCGATGAACCAGGAGCCGACCCAGCCGGTCAGCCCGACGATGACGGCAGCAAAGAACGCGCTGCCAAAGCCGTCGATCGCACAGCCGGGCAGCAGCCATGCGACCAGCGCCAGCATGCCGGCGTTGAGGACCAGCAGGAACAGGCCGAGCGTGACCAGCGTGATCGGGAAAGTCAGCACGATCGCAATCGGGCGGATGAACGCGTTGACGATGCCGAGCAGCAGGCCGGCAAGCAGCAGCGTCGGCGCGGAGTCGATGCTGACGCCGTCGACCCACTCGGAGGCGAGCCACAGGCCGAAAGCGGCAATCACCGCGCGCAGGATGAATCCGGTCATGACACTGCTCCTTCGGCGTCGAGCCCTTTTTCGAGATAGACCTTGAGGCGCGCCAGCGCGACGCGCCAGCCGGCTTGATGATCGCGCAGCAGTCGTCCGTGCCCCGGGGCCTCCGAGAAGCCGCTGCCCAACACGCGCACCAGTGTTTCCGGCGCGCGCCACTCGATCATGATGTCGTCGATGGTGGCGCTGTCGCCCTCCGGCACGGCCGGCGACGGCAGGTGGATCAGGCGCAGCCGGCGCTGCGGCTCGAATACATCGATGTGGGCGATGAAATCACGCTGCCGATCGAGGCTGCCCGACACCGAGCCGCCCGGCCGCGCACTGATGCGCGCACCGGGCGAGCACCAGCGCTGCAGCTTCTGCGCATCGATCAGGCAATCCCAGATCCGCGCCGGTTCCGCGCGGATGTCGATGCGCAGGGCGTATCCGCGGCTTCTCTCCACCATGGCGCTATTGTGCCACCGGGGTGCGCTCCGGGTGCCTGCTTCGACGGGGTTTCTCGACGCGGAATGTGCCGTCAGGGACGGGCGGCAGTCGCGGCGGGCAACGCCGCGAACCGTGACGAACCCTTCAGCGCGCCGAGTGCGATGCGCACCTCGCGGTCGCGCCGCAGCAGTTCGCCGCCGCCAGCCTGGCCCGCAAGCTCGGCAGGCGGTTCTTCGACGCCGTCGACGCGCAGGTCAGGGACGATGCCGCGCTCGTTGATCATCGCGCCCGACGGCGTCGCGTAGTACGAGGTCGTCAACTTCAGCGCGCGGCCATCGGCCAGCGGGATCACCGTCTGCACCGAACCCTTGCCGTAGCTGCGCCGGCCAACCACCGTGGCGCGGGCGTGATCCTGCAGTGCGCCCGCCAGGATCTCGGACGCCGACGCCGAGCCGCCGTTGATCAGCACCGCGATCCGCGCGCCGTCGGTCAGGTCGCCGGGCGTTGCCTCCATCGTGAAACGTGCATCCGGGGCGCGGCCGTCCGCCTTGACGATGACGCCCCGCTCCAGGAACGCGTCGGCCACCTGCACGGCGGCTTCGAGCACACCGCCCGGGTTGTTGCGCAAGTCGAGCACCAGCCCGGACAGCGGCTGCGCCGCCTGCGTCGCCAGCGCGCGAACGGCGGCTTCGACATCCTTCGGTGTGGTGTCGCTGAACGTCGTGATACGAAGATAGCCAAAGCCCGGCTCGAGCAACGCGTGTTGCACGCTCTGCACGTCGACGCGCGCGCGCGCCAGCGACAACTCGACGGTGTCAGCGGCGCCCGGGCGCTTGAGCCCGAGGCGCACGATGGAGCCAGCCTCGCCGCGCATCTGGTCGATCGCGCTTTCGACGTCGAGATCGACCGGACGGTCGTCGATGCGGACGATCATGTCGCCACCGCGGATGCCGGCCTGCGCGGCCGGCGAACCCTCGAGGGTCCGCAGCACCATGATGCCGCCGTCTTCGGCCGATACCTCGACGCCGATGCCCGGGTAACTGCCGCTGGTGCTTAGACGGATCTCGTCGTATTCGTCGCGGTCCAGATAGGCGGAGTAAGGATCGAGACCGGCGACCATGCCGCGCACGGCGTTCTCGACCAGCTGCGTGTCGTCGACCGGCTGGACATACTCGCGCTTGACGCGCGCGACGATGTCGGCGAGCTGGCGCTGCTCTTCCTGCGTGAGGGCAGCGGTGCCGCGAGTCGCCACAGCGGACATCGGCTTGGCACGCGCAGCGGCGCCGCGCTCGGCAAGCACGTCGCCCGTCATCGAGACGGCGACGCCGAGGGCAAGACCCAGCGTCAGCGCAATTGTGATCTGTGAGCGACCGTTCATGGCGATGTCATCGGACCTGCGCTCGATACTACCCGCGTCGGCCCCCGGACCCCAAATTCAACGCTTTCCCCGGCAGCCGGGGTCGGCGCCGGGGCCGTCCGGCTACTAATTGACGGCGATCGCGTGCGGCCCGGAAGCCTCGAGGGTCTGGGAGACCAGCGGGGTCATGGCCGCATACAGCGGCAGTTCGTCCAGCACCTCGGTCAGCGGCACCGGCCGCCCGATCGCGAAGCCCTGCCCGAAATCCACGCCCAGCGACGTCAGTCGCGTGACCAGTTCCGGCGTCTCGGCATACTCGCCGACCGTCGCGATGCCGATGTTGCGGGCCAGCTGGGCGATGGCCTGCACCATGGACTCGGAGCGCGGGTCGCGCAGGATGTCGCGCACGAAGCTGCCGTCGATCTTGAGCATCGTGGCCGGCAGCGAGCGCAGGTAAGCCAGCGACGACAACCCCGTGCCGAAGTCGTCGAGCGCAACCCCGCAACCGATCCGGCGCAGGCCGCGCATCAGCTGCTCGGCGCGCGCGATGTTCTGCACCGCATCGCTTTCGGTCAGCTCGAAGCACAGCACGCTGGGCGCGATGCCGCTGCCCTCGATGCGCTGGAACAGGAACTCGGAGAATTCTTCGTCGCCGAGCGACTGGCCGGAGAAGTTGATGCTGAACACCACCGGGCGGTGCGCGAGCTGCTCCGCGTGCGGCTTGAGCATCGCGATGGCCTGCGAAACGACCCAGCGATCGATCGCGGGCATCAGCTGGTAGCGGCGCGCGGCCGACAGGAAGCGGTCTGGCCCGACCGTCTCGCCGTTCGTGCCGATCATGCGCAGCAGCAGTTCGAAGTGCGGGGGGTGGCGCAGTCCCGTCTCGGCCAGCGGCTGGATCAGCTGCGCATCGAGGCGGAACCGGTTGGCGGCGATCGCTTCGCGCAGTTCGCCTGCGGTCGTGATGTCGGTGAAACGGCGGATGATGCTCAGATCCGCTTCTTCGTGGACATCGACCCGGTTGCGGCCGCGATCCTTCGCGGCCTTGCACGCGGTTTCGGCGGCCGCCAGCGCATGCGGCAGACCCTCGTGGCTGCGCTCGAGCGAAGCCACGCCGATGCTGACCGAGACATGCAGGCGCGTGGTGGCGTGAGTGGAGCCCAGCTGCGCCGCGCTCTCGCGCAGCGATTCGGCGAATTCGGTGGCCTGCTCGCGCGGCAGCGGCAGCAGCAACGCGAAGCGGTCGCCGGAAATGCGGGCCGCGAGCCCGCCCGCAGGCAGTCGCCGGCGCAGCAGCTCGCCGATCTGCGCGAGGATGGCGTCGCCCTCGTGCATGCCGAAGTTCTCGTTGATGGCGTGCAGCTGATCGACATCGATGTACAACGCGCTCTGCAGGCGCGGCGCCGTCGGTTCACCGCCGAGCGCGATGACGCGCTGTTCCAGCGCCGGCCGGGTCAGCAAGCCCGTGACGGCGTCATAGCTGGCTTCGATGTTGGCGGACGCCTTGCGCGCGAGCAGCTCGATCAGGCGCGCGTCGCGGGCTTCGAACTCGGGCGCGGAAGCATCGCGGAACAGCGCCAGTGCGCCGGTGGTGCGGCCGTTCGGATGCCGCAACGGGCAGCACAGGATTCGATATGGCAGCGCTTCATTGCCGGCACCGCTCGTGACGCGATTGATGATCACGGCCTCGCGGCGCGTCTGCATCAGGTTCAGCAGCTGGCGATGCGTGCGCGCCAGCAGCGAGCCGTCGGCCTGGCGGCCGGCGGCGG
>JBIITU010000367.1:0-3707 GCA_044340335.1 Steroidobacteraceae bacterium | reverse complement strand
CATCACCAGTACGCCGCGTTCTATGGCTGGCTGCGGCGCGGTTTCAAGGCCGACGCGATCATTCATGTCGGCATGCACGGCTCGGCCGAGTGGATGCCCGGCCTGCAGGCGGCGATGACGGGCGACTGCTGGCCTGATCAGTTGCTGGGCGGTGTGCCGCACCTGTACCTGTATCCGCTCAACAACCCTGCCGAGGCTGCCATCGCGCGGCGGCGTGGCTACGCCACGATCATCAGCCACGCGATCCCGCCGTATGCGCGCGCCGGGCTGTACAAGCAGCTCGCCGCCGTGCGCGCACGGCTCGCCGACGCCGCCGACGAGCTCGACGGCGCGCTGCCAGAGCTGCCGCGTGCTGTCGATGAGCCGGCGATGGTCTATCGCGTGCGGGTCGAGCGCTGGCTCGAGGAAATCGACCAGCGGCTGATCACGGACGGCCTGCACGTGTTCGGTTCGGCGCCCGATCGCCAGCGATCACGCACGCTGGTCGAGGCGGCGCTCGACGTGCCACGCCATGGCGCAGCCGGCTTCAGCGCGCTGTGTCGCGCGTTCGGTCTCGACGAGACGGCGCTGCGCGCGTTGCGCACTGCGCTGATCGATCGCAGCGTGATGGGCCGCGAAGACCCGATGCGAGTGTGGGGCAGCATGACCACGGCAGCGCCGCCCGCGCACCTGGCCGAACTGGTCGTCGAAGGTCGCGGCATCGTCACAGGCATGAGTCGCTGCGGCGAAGAAACCGACGCAGTCGTGCGCGCACTCGAGGGACGCTACATCCGGCCGGCGTTCGGCGCGGATCCGGTTCGTGCCGGTGCGGGTGCCTTGCCCAGCGGGCGCAACATCCATGGCATCGATCCGTGGCGCCTGCCGTCCCCGATCGCGATGGAGCGCGGCCGCCGCATGGCCGACATCCTGCTCGAGCAGCATCGCGCCGAGCGCGGCGACTGGCCGCGTACGGTCGGCCAGGCGTTGTGGGCCATGGATACGATCAAGAGCGAGGGCGAGGGCCTAGCCGTCGTGCTCGCGCTGGTCGGAGCCGAGCCCGAGCGCGATGGCCAGAACAAGATCTTCCGCTTCCGGCTGTTGCCGCTCGAGGAACTCGGGCGGCCGCGCATCGACGTGCTGATCGACATCTCCTCGGTGTTCCGCGACACGTTCCAGATGAGCCTGGACCTGCTCGATGACCTGTTCCGCACCGCCGCAGATGCTGACGAACCGGTCGAGATGAACTTCGTGCGCGCCAACACGCTGGCACTGCGCGCGCAGGGGCGCAGCGTCGAGGAATCGACGGCGCGCATCTTCACGCAGGCGCGCGGCCTGTATGGCACGGGGGTCGATGAGCTGATCGAGGAAGGGCAGTGGGAGCAGAGCGACGAGCTTGCGACCATGTACACGACCCGCAATTCGCACAGTTATGGCGGACGACGCAACGGCGCGGCCGCGCCCGAAGTGCTGCGCGGCATGCTGGGCACCGTCGATCATGTCTTCCAGGCCATCGACTCAGTCGAGTATGGCCTGACCGACATGACCCATTACTACGGGCACAGCGGTGCGATGCAGCTGGCGGCACAGAAGGCGCGCGGCCAGTCCGTGTCGCTGAGCTATGCCGAGACGTTCACCGGTGAAATCAGCGTGCGCGATTCCGCGCACATGCTGCGCATCGAGGCGCGCGCCAAGATCCTGAACCCGAAGTGGTTCGAGTCGATGCTGGCGCACGGCCACAGCGGCGCCGCGGAGATCGGCAACCGCTTCACTCACCTGCTGGGTTGGGGCGCGATCTCGAAGATGGAGCAGTGGGTGTTCGACGACGCGGCCAAGACCTACGTCTTCGATGAATCCGTGCGCAAGCGGCTCGAGGCAGCGAACCCGGAGGCGGCGCGCAACATCGTCAGTCGCCTGATGGAGGCCAACGGCCGCGGGCTGTGGAAGGCGGACGACGCGACGCTTGCGAAGCTGCAGGGAATCTACAGCGATATCGAGGACAGGCTCGAGGGCGTCGGCACCGTCGCGGCGTGACGCCCGCGAGCGCCGCTGCGTAAGGCGTCATCGAGAAACCAGCGGCGCACTCGGGGCTCGATAATTGGCGGGATCGCGCCCTTCCAGCGCGCCGAGGAAGGCGACGAGGTCGGCGGTCTCGACGGCCGACAGCTCCACGCCGAGCTGCAGGCGCGCCATGATCTGCACCGCCGCGCCCAGGTCCGGAACTGAACCATCGTGGAAGTAGGGCGCGCTGCGCGTGATGTTGCGCAGCATCGGCACGCGAAATACGAACCGGTCGGCCGGGTCGCGCGTGTTCAAGTACCGACCTTCGTCGATTTTCGTCGCGCCGGTCTCAAGCCAGTAGTCGCGCAGCAGGCCAAATTTCTGGAATGACCTGCCGCCCAGCAATGGGCCGTTGTGGCAACCCGCGCAGCCCCGTTCGATGAACAGGCCAAGGCCGCGCCGCTGTGCCGGCGTGAGTGCATCGCTGTCGCCCCGCAGGTAGCGGTCGAACGCGGCGGGTGTCGTCAGGGTCTGCTCGTAAGCCTCGATCGCGAGCCCGAAGTGGTGGGCAGTCACGGGTTTCGCCGCGTCCGGGAATGCGGCGCGGAACAGCGGCGCGTAACCGATCTGCTCGAGTCGCTGCTCGGCCTCGGCCACCGTTGCGTGCCCCATCGAGCCGGTCAACGATCCGATGGCCTGCGCAGCGGCGTCGGCGCGATCGCCGGTCCAGCGCAAGCTCGACTGCAGCGTCGAGTTGTAGATGGGTTGCGAGTTGCGCTGCGTCAGCTTGCCGCGCGCATCCGGCGAGAACGCGCGCCTGTCGGCCGAGCCGTCCTCGGCCGCATGGCAGCTTGCGCAGGACGTCCGGCCATCTGCCGCGAGCCGGGCGTCCCAGAACAAGGCCTGACCCAGCCGCGCCCGCGGCGCCGCTGCGGCAGTCGGTGCCGCGGCCTCGACGACGCCGAACAGTGCCTCCGCGGTATCGCGCAATGGGTCGGCAGCGCGCAGTGGATCGGCGGCCGCGTCCGCGCCAAGGCAACCCGCGACGATCAAGCCGAGCAGCCGCCTGTTCATGGTGCAGTCCGCCGCGCGGTACCGGATTCGTCCGCCGCATCGGCGGGATGACCCGCCGCGGCTGGGAAAAACCTCTGCGTCCGATTCGCGAACGCCACCAGCGACAACATGACCGGCACCTCGACCAGCACGCCCACCACCGTGACCAGCGCCGCGCCGGAGTTCAGGCCGAACAGGCCGATCGCGACTGCGACCGCCAGTTCGAAGAAGTTCGAGGTGCCGATCAAGGCACAGGGCGCAGCCACGTTGTGGGGCACGCGCCAGGCCCATGCTGCCAGATAGGCCAGTGCGAACATGGCATACGACTGGATCAGCAGCGGGATCGCAATCAGGCCGATCAGCAGCGGCCGGTCGAGGATGACCTGCCCCTGGAATCCGAACAGAAGAACGACCGTGGCAAGCAGGCCCAGGATCGAAAACGGCTTGATCGCGCGGGTGAAGCTCGCGACCTGGGCTTCGCCCGTCGCGCCGTTGCCAGCCCTTTGCATCAGGGCCATGCGGGTTGCGGCACCTGCGACCAGCGGAATGACCACATACAGACCGACGGACAGCAGCAGCGTTTCCCACGGTATCTCGATGTCGGTGACGCCGAGCAGCAGCGCGACGATGGGCGCAAACGCAAACACCATGATGATGTCGTTCAGGGACACCTGGAC
>JBIITU010000373.1:0-3571 GCA_044340335.1 Steroidobacteraceae bacterium | reverse complement strand
ATTGACGGCGATCTTGCCGCCGGGCAACGCCCAGGCGTTCGGCACGGAGCTGTTGAGCACCGCGAACTCGTACGGCAGCGGTCGCTCGGCGACTGCGGCGAGCTTCGCGCCGACCTGCTGCACGTAGCTGGTCAGTTCGGGATCGAGCTTCCAGTCGCCGCCCTGCGACTGGCGGGTCAGCAGGTAGTTCTGCACGCCGATCCGCACTTCCTGGGATTCGGAGATCAGCTGGATCTCCTTCTTGCCGGTGACCGGATTGACGCCACAGCCGGTCAGCAAGGCGAGAATGGCGGTCGCAAGGACCAGCGGACGCAGCGCGCCGCGGCGGTTGAGTGCGTTCATGGCGCAAGTCTAGGCGCGTCCGGCCGCCTTGCCTAGAACGCGCGACTGCCTAAACTAGCTGCATGAAAACCAAGAAAGAAATCGTCGACAACTGGCTGCCGCGCTATACCGGTGCCGCCCTCAACGAGTTCGGCGAGCACATCCTGCTGACGAACTTCGGCAACTATCTCGAGCTGTTCGCCAACGCCGCCGGCGTTCCCATCGTGGGTCGCGAGCGACCAATGCCGCATGCGACCGCCGATGGCATCACGATGATCAACTTCGGCATGGGCAGCGCCAACGCGGCGACCGTGATGGACCTGCTGTCCGCGATCTCGCCGAAGGCGGTGCTGCTGCTCGGCAAGTGCGGCGGCCTGAAGCGCAAGAACCAGATCGGCGACCTCGTGCTGCCGATCGCCGCGATCCGCGGCGAGGGTACGTCGAACGACTACCTGCCGGCGGAAGTGCCCGCGCTGCCGGCGTTCAGCCTGCAGCGCGCCGTGTCGACCATGATCCGCGATCTCGACTGCGATTACTGGACCGGCACGGTCTACACGACCAACCGCCGCGTCTGGGAGCACGACGACGAGTTCAAGGAGTATCTGCGCCGCACGCGCTGCATGGCGATCGACATGGAAACCGCGACGATCTTCGCCGCCGGCTTTGCGAACGGCATCCCGTCAGGCGCGCTGCTGCTGGTCAGCGACCAGCCGATGATTCCGGAAGGGGTCAAGACCGAAGCCTCCGACAAGCGCGTGACGGAGGGCTTCGTCGAACGTCACATCAAGATCGGCGTCGAAGCGCTGAAGCTGATCCGCCGCCACGGCAAGAGCGTCAAGCACCTGCGCTTCGACGAGTGACGCGCGCGGCGCGTTTCAGGTCGCAACGCGCAGGCAGCGCACCGAGGTTCCCACCGGCGAGCGGCGCGAAACGCTGAGCGTCGCGCCGATCGCGCGCGCGCGGTGCGTCATCAGCGCGAGACCGCGGGTGAGGCCCACCGAGCTCGAGACGTCGTCGATGCCGTCGCCGTCGTCGCTGATCTCGAGTTCGATGCGGCCGTGACCGACCACGAGCCGGATCCACAGGTGGGTGGCCCGCGCATGACGCGTCGCGTTGGTCACGGCCTCCTGGGCGATGCCGAACAGGTGATCGGCTTCGATGGCGTCAAGTCCGCGCCCCGGCGCGATATCGATGCTGCATTTCGCGTCGATCACGGCGACGGCGCGCGCGTGCTCCGCGAGGCCCTGCAGCGCGGCAGGCAGGCCGGCGGGCGCGACCCCAACCGGCGACAGGCTGCGCGACAGGCTGCGCACGTCTTCGATCGAATGATTCAACAGCGTCGTGATCTTCGCGGCCTCCTCGGCCTGCGGGCTGTCGGCGCGCGCGAGCTGCGCGCTCAGCGACTGCATCAGCATGGCAACGCCGGTCAGCTGCTGGCCGACGCTCTCGCGCAGATCGTGACCGATGCGCTGCAGGTCGACGCCGATCGAGCGGAACGCCTGCGTCTCGTCGCGCAGCGCCTTGGAGATGTCGCGGATCACGACGCACCATCGGGAATCCCGCCCGCGCCCGGTGATGGGCGCGATGTGCAGCCGGTAACGATGGTCCGATTCGTAGGGTGCGGCCGGCACGACGCCCTCGATCTCGACGTTGCGCTGCTCCGTCGTGGCCCGCTCGAGGCCACTGCGGATCTGGGCGTGCCAGTCCGCGCCGAAGAACTCGAGCAGGCCGAGGCCGCGCATCGCCGCGGGCTCGCGGCCCAGCAGCTGGCGCGTTGCATAGCGCACGCCCAGCCCCTCGTCCACCAGCACGACGCAGGCAGGCATGTTCTCGATGACGTCGTTCTGCAGTCCCGTATCGTGCCCCAGCGCTTCCTCGAGGCTGCGCCGGGCATGGACATCCTGGGTGATGCCGATGATGCGGCGCGGCCGTCCGTCCGCATGCTGCGCGATGACGCTGCCGCTGGTGCGCATCCAGCGCCATTCGCCCGAGCCATGCCGCCGCCGCACTTCATAACTGAAGCGCTTCGCGGTGCCGGCCAGCACCTCGCCATAGGCGGCTTCGAGTTGGTTCCGGTCGTCCGGGTGGGTGGTCTCTAAGGGTGATTTCTGCCGCGGCGGCCACTGGCTGTCTTCATCCAGGCGCGGCTGCCCCATGACATCCCACCATTCTGGCGAGATGCGCACCGTGTCGTCGTCGAGGTTGCTTTCCCAGGCGCCGATCTGGCCGCAGGCCATCGCGAGCCGCAGGCGCTCGTGCGTGATGGCGAGATCCTGCTCGAGCCGCATCCTGTCTTCGATCGACAGGCAGACGCCGCAGATGATCCGCGCGGTTGCATCCGGGTTGCGCGCGCTGATGCGCGAGCGCTCGAGCACCCAGGGCCAGTCGCCGCCGCGCGTACGCACCCGATACGCGATCTCGAATCGCGCGGTCGTGCCTGCGTCCTGGCGCGCGTAGACGTCCTGCAGCGCCGGCAGGTCGTCCGGGTGCACCTGCTGCATCCAGCGCTCGATGTGGTTGCGGCCGCCACAGGCATCGATGCCGCGCTTCTCGAAGGCGGCCTCGCCCAGCGTCGTCAGTTCGCCAGTGGCGTTGTCGAGCTGCCAGACGAAGACGTCGGCGCCCCATAGCGCGGTCTCGAGCTGCAGTTCCGCGCGCGCGGAGCGCTCCAGCGCGCGCGCCTCCTGCGGGACATCGCGCGTGTGGATGACCAGCAGCGCGGGCGCCCCGCGCCGCAGCAGCCGCGTGCCCGCAATCTCGACGTGGCGGTAACTGCCATCGCGATGCCGGGTGCGGATCGACATGGTTTCCGAGCGCGCATGGGCCGCCGCATTGGCGAGGAACTCGCGGGTGCGCTCCACTGCGTAATCGCGGTCGTCCGGGTGCACGAAGCTCACGGCCAGCTGGCCGATGCGCTCCTCCGGAGAGAAACCCGTGATCGACTCGACCGCGCCGCCACACCACAGGATGCGCTGCTGCGGGTCGAGGATGGCGACCATTTCGTGTGCGCCGGCGGTCAGCGCGCCCAGCAGCACGGGATCGAGTGTCGCGAGCGGATCGACATCGGGGCGCAGCTGCGCGACGTTGGTGTTCATGGAGCACAAAGATCAGGGATTGCGTTGCCCAACGTCAAGGGGCGCTGACCTTGCGATCAGCGCCCCTTGATTGAAATGCAGCGGTGCAACCGCTGCGAGAACGAACCGCGCGTCAGAACTCGGCTGTCACCGAAATGCCAAACGTGCGCTGGTCG
>JBIITU010000277.1:0-4751 GCA_044340335.1 Steroidobacteraceae bacterium | reverse complement strand
AGCGCTGGTTTGGACTTCGACGCGCTACCGAGTTAGTGCGTCTTCATCCTAGAAATCGACCGTGCCAACCGCTCGGGTAGCTGGCTACAATCCCTGGTGCGTGCTCGCCCGGGCTAGCCGCCAAGGAGATCGCCCCATGCATGCGCACTCGCCCAAGCAAGAAGCGCTCGATGCCATCGAGCGGCTCCCCGACGATGTTCCCTTCGAGGAGATCGTCTACCGGCTTTATGTGCTAGGGAAGGTCCAGCAGGGCCTCAAGGACGTCGACGCAGGCCGCGCCGTTTCCACCGAGGAACTCGCCCGCGAGATCGAAGCCTGGTGAGCGCGCCTCGCTGGTCGCAGCGAGCGCGGGTGGACTTGAAGGCGATCCACGACTACATCGCCAAGGATTCGCCCACGAACGCCATGGGCGTCGTGCGCGACATCATCGCCCGCGCCGCCACGCTCCCTGACACCCCGCGCATCGGTCGGCGCGTGCCCGAACTCGACGATCCAGACGTTCGTGAAGTAACCGTACACGCTTGGCGCGTCATCTATCAGCTGCGCGGCAACGACGTGTTCATCGTCACGCTCGTCCATCGCAGACGCGCTCCCGCGTCCGACGATCTGCGCAACCAGTAGATCGGCTGGTGCCGCGCATCAGCGGCGCGACGTAGAAGCAGCCGAAGATTCGAGCCGTCTTTTTGATACTCCTCGAACTGGCAGTCGTCGGCGAGTCGATTGCGCGTGCAGGCACAGAGATTCAGGTCATCAGTAATGCCGCGCAGGTCACTCCCGATATCTCATGCTCGATAGAGCATCATCGGGGTGTGCGAGCGCGTAACACTGGATGCAAAAATCTATGGAACGCGGGGCAAACGCCAAGCTCGAATCACCGCGAGGCCATCCTGACAAAGAAAGCAACGGCGGCAACTCCTGAAAGGTGATCCCTATAAAATCATTCCAATCGCACTCGCGAGGCAAACCACACCGATCAGAGCCATAACCGCCGCAACGGGCAGCGGCGTGCCCTCAGAAATCGCATAGGCCACAAACGCCTCAATAACCTTGCTCCGTCCTTTGCCGACCGCCGGCAGAAGCAAAGCGGCGAACGCCGACAAGATCGCCACGCCGACTATGAGAGAAAAATGCGCCCAACTTGTTGATGGGACGTACCCCGCCTTAAAAAGAACGATTCCAATGGCGATCGTCCCAACGAAGAGTGACTTGCCCAAAACAATTCTGAAGCGATACTCAGCTGCCAACTGCTTCGCGCTTTTGTCCTTGTGGGCATGCGGCACGTACGGAGCCCAGCGCTTCATGACCCAAAGCGACAGCAAGCCGCCGATGGTTCCCGAGATCACCGGCGTGATCGCGTCCCACTCGATCATGGTCGCACGCACTCAACGCTTCCATTGTGGGGCCTGATGCAGGCGGTCGACGGTGTCGGCCTTGACGGCGACGTTGGCGCGGCCGGAGGAGGCGGACTCGAGCCTGTAACAGTTGCTACGGTGACCGGCGGTGTAACCACCGACAACGTCTCAGTGACGATTTGTTGATTTGAGGTCACCATCAATTCCTAAGCCCGTCGTACACACAGAGCGCCGAGCCGACTCCGCCCACCACTCACCGAAGCGCGACTCGCGGAACCCGACGCCCGGACCCTGTTCGCGTTGGCCAGCGAATGGCGGGCGCCGAGCGCGGCCGTCGTCGCGAGGGCCTTACGCTCCGACCTCGATGCCGCCGCAACGCAATTGGCCATCGCGACAGGTCGCGCGAGGGAACCCGAAGGGCGCACGCCCTTGAGCAGGCCGGCGCGAACAGGGTCCGGACACCGGACGCCGCGCGTCAGGCTTCGTCGTCCCCGACGCCGCGGAAATCCACGCCCAGCGACCGCAGCTTGCGATACAGGTGCGTGCGTTCCATGCCGACCCGCTTGGCGAGCTGCCCGACCTTGCCGTTGCAGAGCAGCAGTTGCTGCTGCAGGTAGGCGCGCTCGAACTGCTCGCGGGCTTCGCGCAGCGACAGAGACAGCAGGTCCTGCTTGACCAGCGGTTCGGCTGCCGAAGCCTGGCTGCCGAGCTCAGCCTCGATTTCCTCGAGGCGGATTTCCTCGGGCCCGCCGCGCACCAGCAGGCGCTGGACGAGATTGCGCAGGCCGCGAACGTTGTCGGGCCAGGGGTAATTGCGCAACCGATTCTGCGCCGCGACGCTGAAGCGGCGGAACGGCAGGCCATCGGTGTCGACCAGCCGGTCGACATAGTGACGCAGCAGCTCGGGCACATCCTCTGCGTAGTCGCGCAGCGAAGGCACGCGCGCGACCAGGCCGTTGAGCCGCGCCAGCAGTTCGCGCCGCAGCGACTCGGGCGTCGAACCGGCGCGAGACTCGACCCCGGGCTGCGCCGACGACACGACGCGCGCCGACAACGGCAACGACTCGGTGCCGCCGAGTCGCGTGAAGCTCGCGCTCTCGAGCGCTCCGAGCAGCACGCGCTGCGCGGCCACGGGCAGCTCCTCGATGTCGTTCAGGAACAGCGTGCCGCCAGCCGCCTGCTCCAGCAGCCCCGGGTTGGCAGCGCCCTCGCGCCCCAGCAGCGCCAGCTCGGCATCGGATTCACGCAATGCGGTCGCGACCACCGTGACGAACGGGCGTGACGCGAGCGGCCCCGAATCGTGCAGGAAACGCGCGAAGGCCTCGCGGCCCGAACCCGGCTCGCCGATCAGCAGCAGCGGGGTCGCAAGCGGCGCGTACTGCTGCAACTCGGTGCGCAGCTGCTGCATCGTCCGGCTCTTGCCGATCGGCGCGGCGATACCCGACGCCAGCAGGCGGCCGCTGCCGCGGCGGCGGCGCCCGGCATCGAGCGCGCGTTCGACCGTGCGCAGGAGCTTGGCCAGCGACAGTGGTTTCTCGACGAAGTCGAAGGCGCCGAGGCGCGTGGCTTCGACCGCGGTTTCGACGGTGCCATGGCCCGACATCATGACGACGGGACAGCCCTCCTGCGTCGTCTCCGACCATTCACGCAGCAGCGTGATGCCATCGACGTCGGGCATCCAGATGTCGAGCAGCACGAGGTCGGGCGCGGCGCGCGCGCGCAGGCTGCGTGCCTGCGCGGCGTCGGCCGCGATCTCGACTTCATACCCCTCGTCCGAGAGGATTTCCTTCAGCAGACTCCGGATATCGGCCTCGTCATCGACGACGAGAATCCGCGCAGCGCTCATGCCCGCTCCCTCCGCAACTCCGTGCGCCGCTCACGGGCGACCGCGAGCCGCGAACTGTCCTTGACCGGCAACATAACACGCACGCGACCTCCCCCTTCTGGACGATTGTCGGCCTCGATGCTGCCGCCATGTTCTTCGACGATCTTCTTGACGATCGCGAGGCCCAACCCCGTGCCGCGCTGCTTGCTGGTCACATAGGGGTCGAAGATACGGGGTAACAGCTCGCGCGCAAAGCCCGGGCCATTGTCGCTGACGATGATCGCGGCCTGCGCGGCACGGCCGGCGTCGCGCGCCACCACCTCCGTGGCAACTTCGACGCGCGCGCCGGTGACACCTTCGAGCGCCTCGATGGCGTTCGTCAGCAGGTTGTTCAGCACCTGGCGGATGCGGCCGCGGTCGGCCTCGAGCATGCCGACCGCCGGGTCGAGGCGCACGACAATCTCGATCGCGCCACCACTCGGCCGGAACAGCTCGGCAGCCTCCACGACCAAGCCGTTCAGGTCGAACTCGGCGACGTGCATCTCGGGCGAACGCGCGTACTCGCTGAACGCATTGACCATGCGCTTCATGGTCTCGACCTGGTTGACGATGGTGCTGGTCGCGCGCTCGAGCACCTGCGCATCTTCGGGGCCCAGGCTGCCGCCGAAACGGCGCTGCACGCGCTCCGCAGCGAGCTGGATCGGCGTCAGCGGATTCTTGATCTCGTGCGCGAGACGACGCGCGACCTCGCCCCAGGCGGCATCGCGTTGCGCCTGCAGCAGGCGGGTCACCTCATCGAACACGATTACGTAGCTGCGCCGCTCGACGTCGTCGTCGGGCAAGGGCACGCAGGCGCACACCAGCGCGCGACCGCCACCCTCGCCGGCAAGCTCGAGCTGCTCGCGCCACTCTTCGCGCCCGGCGGCGAAGCGCGCGCGCAGCGCCTCGACCAGCTGTCGCAGCGCATCGCTGCCCACCGAAAGATCGAGCAGCGATTGCCCGTCGCGGCCGGCGAGGTCGATGCCGAGGATCGTGCCGGCGGACTCGTTCGCAATCCGCAGCACGAGATCGCGATCGATGACGAGCACGCCGGTCGACAGTCGCGCGAGGATCACGGCAAGCCGCTCGCGCTCGCGCTCAGCCTCCTGGCGACTGCGCTCGGTTTCCTCGCGCGCGCGGCGCAGCCGCTTGGTCATGTCGTTGAACGAATGGACGAGAAAGCCCATTTCGTCCCGCGACGTCAGCGGCAACCGCGTGCCGAAATCGCCCTTCGCGACCGCGCGCGTGCCTTCCATGAGGTCCTGCACCGGCTTGAACAGCAGCTGCGCGAAGAAGATCGCGCCATAGATCGCCGCCAGCATGGTCACGAGCAGCACCATGGTCAACGTCAGGCGGAAGCTGTACTTCAAGGGCTCGCGCAACGCGGCGAGATCGCCGTACTGCGAGTAGGAGCGCTGCACGGCGTCGGTCAGCGCGGCGAGCTGGCGCGGCACTTCATAGGTGGCGACGATGTAGCGCCGCTCGCCACCGCCCGGCACCGGCGCTGCGGTGCGGATCACGTACTCGGCGTCGCC
>JBIITU010000276.1:0-4782 GCA_044340335.1 Steroidobacteraceae bacterium | reverse complement strand
GACGATCCTGGTGCGTCCACTTCTCAGTGAGCGTGGCCCCGCTGGTATTGAGCGTCCTCTCAATGACGATGAGCCTGTTCTGGCTATTGAAGCAGTCAGCCAGCACATAGCAGTCGGAGTACTGCCAGGTCGCGGCCGTTCCGTCTGGGCGGTTCTCGCGCACCACGCGGCCGCGGGCATCCAGCAAGTACGTTGTCTGGATACCGTTTGGATCCGTCAGACTCGTGCGCACGCCGTGAGCAAAGTCGTAACCCATCGTCGTGACCTGCGACAGCGGGTTCGTGACCGTGTGCGGGAACTGTCCCGTGCTGCCCCAAGTTGTGGTCGTGGTTCTTGCCGGCATGCCGACGCCGGTCACCGTCTCGCTGCTGCGATTACCGAAGCCATCGAACCCGAAGGCCTTGGTGACCTGCAACGTCGCGTGGCCTGGCTGAATCGTCTGCCCGGTCACGCGACACTTGACAGTGTCCCAGCTCTGGTTCGTGGTTCGGGTTTGTGAAGTGCCCTGAAACGCAGAGTGTGAACGGATGTCCTGGGCCTGCTTGACCTGTCCCAGACACCAGTTCGTGGTGTCGTTGGTCAGCTGTGCGAGCGGGGTGAACGTGCGTGCCGTGTAGACCACACCCGACTGCACGCCATTGGCGCTCGCGGCTTCCGTCGTGGTCGTCGTCACATCGTATGGCGTGCCGAACGTGTCGACCAAAGCAGTAGTGGTCGCATCGGTAATCAACGCCTGATCGTAGGCCCCGCCCACCTCCCAGCGCTTGCGGTTGCGCGAACTGACGTACGGGAACGAACGCATCGCAAAGCCGGTGCCTGCGGTGATCGTGCCCCACGTGTTCGTCGTCTCGGCGAACTTCTTCTCGACATAGGTCGACGGGTCCCTCCGTAACTGCGTCTCGACGGCCACCAGGCCGATATACGGGAAGTCCTGCCGGAACGTGCGGGCGCTGCGTACATCACTGCGGGTGTCGTAGACGGACTGATAGGTGAACCCGAGGAACCCGCGGCCCTGCGCATGCCAATTCGCGTTGATGTAAACGACGGGCGCCCACCAATCGCCGGTGTTGCTCGATTGGACGTACTTGCGCGCCACGGGAAGCGGGGCCGTGAATCGCCGGGCCGGAAACGTTGGCTCGGCATCACGCTTATACGCATCCGTGTTCGAGATCGGGGCGTAGAACGCCGCGCTCCAGTTGCCGAAGGCATCGGTCAGATCGGTGGCAAGATCCGGCAGCTCACCGCTGTGCACGCGCAGGGCCCAGTTCGGTCCGGCGCGATAGCTCAGATCGATGAGCCCGTCGCCGTCCACATCGACCGCCCGCGCGTTGTGACTGGCCGGCGCTGCGTAGCTGAGGTTCGTCACGGCACCGAAGCTCTCCCGCGTGGAGTACGCCAGGTGCCATACGCTGCCCGATTGGACCAGCACGTCCGCTGCGCCGTCACCGTCGTAGTCGGCGGCAATTGCCTCCGTAAGCGCTGTGGAGTTCGAAGGATATGCTCTGGCTGGATCGAAGATGCTGCGCACCGCCGGATCGTGACCCCCACGCGCGAAGTTCACGACCCATGAGGTGCCGTTGTGACCTAGCGCATCGATCAACCCATCGCCGTTGACGTCAAGCAGCAGCGGCCGCTGAGTGCTGCTTGACTCGAGGTTCAGATCCGCCTTGTACGTGGTGCCCATCGACACCAGTGCCTTCCACTGGATGGCGCCGCCGACAGTCTGAATCAGCCTGGCAACGAGATCGCCGCGCCCATCCCCGTTGAAGTCGATCGCCGTGCGCTGGCGCCGATACTCGTCCACGCCGACGGCCCCGAACGCATTGGTGTCGAAGGTCCAGCCCGACGCGGCCGTGTAAACCGTGGTCTCCGTCGCGGAGAGCCCGGTGGCAGTATTCAGGCGCACTCTGAGCTGCGCACCGCTCGCCGAAAGCACATCTTCTCGCCCGTCGCCATTCATGTCCTGTACGACGACGAGGCCGGCAGCCGCTCCAGTCGCAGGCCGTCCGGTCAGTACTTCGGTGACACCGGAGAAGCTGAACTGCAGCACTCGCCAGTTGCCCGACCCGTCCGGATAGATCACGTCCCGGAAACCATCACCGCTGTAGTCGATCGAGTGGGACTGGCCGGGATTGGTGGCCGCGATACCGGTGTCGATTTCGTAGTCGTAGGTGCCGGTCGTCAGACCATAGCGCACCCGCCAGGTGCCGCCGGACGGGTACACCAGATCCGAGCGGCCATCGGCATTGGCGTCGATCGAGTGCACGATCGTGCCCGCGGCGATCGGCTGCCCCGAATCCCACTGCGCGTCGAGACTGTTGGTCCCCGTCTGCCAGTACAGGTCTACTGTTCGGTTGCAGGTGGCACCGCCCTGCCCGCACTCATGGATCGACTCCGCGCGGGTACGCAGCGTGCTGCCGCTACCGCTGGCCGCATAGGACGGCGTGAAGCTGCGCACGACCGCGCCGTTGTACTTCACCTCGAGCAGCCCCAGCACGTTCGTATCGCGCTGCTTGTAGCCAGACTCGTACCGGACGAGCGGGTCCTGAGCGGAGCGCGCGAGGTAGCTGAAATCGATCCGATAGGCCGGCACCAGCGACTGCGCGACGTTGCCCGTGTACTGGATGTTCGAGGGCCGATAGCTGCCGTTGGCGTTGTCCTCGGTGTAGTTGAACAGGATGTAGTTGCCGTCACGGTCGCGAATCCTGTTGAGCGCCCACAACCGAGGCACGGTGGCGGACCCCGCCACCTCGATCCGCGAATCCGCCGTATTGCCGTACTCGTAGATCAGTCCGTTCTTGTGCCAAACCTCGAACCACTGCGGCCCCGTGCCGGTGGTGCCAAATGCCTTGATCGTCGCGAACGTTTGAAGTTCGGTCTGGTAGGTCGAGTTCGCTGCCCCGTAAGTGCCACTCGTAAGGCGCAGCTTGTTGCCATCAAGACAAAGCCGATCGGTGCTCGTCAGAGTCACAGCCTGCACGGCGCCATCCTGAGCGAGCGTTCGTGCGCAGCGATGCAGCACCGAGAGGCCTGCGATTCGCAGCCCCATCCCGAGGTGGCCATTCCCGCGGTGACTACCGTAGACGAATGCGAGCTGCGGCGTGAGACCGCCCGAACCGCGCGGCAAACCGATCGGAACGGTGTATGTGGCCTCGCCAGTCTGGGAGACATCGAACACGCCAGGCGTGTTGTACTCGACCGTACCGTGCGCGACCGACGCGGCACCGAGAGCGAGAATGCCGAGACTGCTCCAGCGCAAGGCCGGGCGGCTCATTTCGTCAGCCCCTGCGGACGGGCAGGCGCCGATTGGGTGTTGCGCTCGGCCATCCTTGTGCGCATGCATTGCTGAATCGCTGCCTTCACGGCGGCCGGCTCGCGAACACCGTCGCGCTCGACTTGCTGCACGCAAGAACGTGCAGGCGTCGTAGCGCGCTGCCCTTCGATGACGACCTGCTGCGCATGAGCTGCGCTTGCAGCAGCTGCAATCAAGAGTGCAAGCCGTATCACGCCGTAACGGGCGCTACCCTGCAACGGAAGCTGGTGCATTGTTGTGCTCCGGAAACTCGAGACTTGTTGGAACCTGCGGAGACCTTCACTTCGGCAAAGCAGTCAAATCGAGGGTCAGATAGCTGCCCATGGCGAGCCCATGCGGGGGTCGCGGCAGCGGCGAGGCGCGCTGAATCGCTGCATACAGCAAAGCCCGCTGGTCATCGGCGAGTGCACACTCGGCAAGATCGACGTCAAGTACGCGACCCCGCTCGTCTTGCACGACACGCGCAGTGCAAGGCGATGGAATGGCCAAGGACGCCGTGAGCGTCTGCCGCGCCCGATAAATGCGTCCCTGCACCTGGCCGAGATACAGGCCCTGCAGCCGCGCAAACTCATCGGCGCTGGCCCAGTCGGCTTCACGCCCCACCTCGAACGAATCGGCAGCGATCGGCTGGAGTTGCGGAGGCGGCAGCAATGGCAATTCGATCGATTGGGTCGGCGGAACCTGGAGCGGAATCTCCGAGTCCGGAATCGCAAACTCCACCACAGAGGCAACCATGGGCTCGGACGACCCGATCAGCTGCACGCCGACGGGTGGCACGTCCTGCGGAACTTGAACCTGGATGGCACCCGTGACGGCGATCAGCACCAGCGCGTGCAGTGCCACGGCGGTTGCGGAAGAAATGGCGCGCCCGCCGAGTCTGCTGCGACCCCCGACACGTGCCCAGTCGACTTGAACCGCTGTTGTCACGCCGAACCCTCCGCTCGAACCGTCAACCGTTCGTCGAGGCCGGGCACTCGCTGCAAGTGCGCAGTCCCGCCGCGCAGTCAGGCTGCGCCGGATTTCTCACAACGGTCAATCCACCCATTCGGCGACACGGGGTGACGGGGTGGTACACGACGTTACGAATCGGTTGTACAAAGCCCGTACGACGTGCGGCAAGCAGGCAAGCAGGCAAGCAGGCAAGCAGGCAAGCAGTGTGAGCTATACGAAAGCTGGACAGCTTTGTCGCAACAAATTCACAAACTATTTTTTCGCGATTTGGGTGGGATGAAATCGCTTCTCGCGACATCGCGCGCGCGTGCCACAGGACAATCAGAGTCGTCAATCGTCTCTTTTCGGCAGAGCGAGTCGTTGGGTTTCGATGTCCTTTTGCGCTTGCACACAAGAAAGGCACCCCGAGTATTGACGGTGGGCTCAACCGGTCGGTGCAACACGCGCGCGAAGTGTATTGGCCGGCGTGTCGAAGCCCAACGTCTCTCGCGGTCTCTGGTTCAATCGAAGCGCGATTC
>JBIITU010000275.1:0-4814 GCA_044340335.1 Steroidobacteraceae bacterium | reverse complement strand
GTGCTGCCCAAGCCACGACTGCACGACCACGACGACGATCGCCAACAGATGCGCGAGCCGGAACCACCAGTCGTTGACCCAGCGCCAGCCGGCCGCGTTGCCGACGAGCACCGCCGCCAGGCCACCCACCACGAAGACGATGACGGCGAAGTGCAGCAGCAGCACCGCGTCGGCAAGCAGCTGATACGGCATGGCGGCGGCGCGAGTCGGCGCGCGTCAGCGCCCGCTACTTGGGGACGCGATACAGCGCACAGAGCTTGTGGCCGTCCGGATCGCGCACGTAGGCGAGGTGGACGTCGCCGACGCTGCCCGAGCGCAGGCCCGGCGGGTCTTCGATGGACACGCCGCCGTGAGCGACCGCGACATCGTGGAACTGCTTGACCTGCTCGGGTGAGTCGCAGCGGAAGCCGAGCGTGAAGCCGTTCGAGACTGTCGCGGGCTCGTCGTTGATCGGCTGCGTCAGGCAGAACATGCCGCCGTCGTGCCGGTAGAACAGGCGGACATGGCCAGAATGGGCGACGTTCCGAATTGGTTCTCCCGCGCCGAGTACGCCGAGCACGGCGTCGTAGAAGCGCTGCGAACGCGCGAGATCATTGGAACCGAGCATCACGTGGTTGAACATGGTCATCCTCGATAGGGACAGTGGAACGAAAGTTTCAGCAAGCGTAGCGCGCCGGCGAATGTTAGCCCTGCGGCGGAAACCGCGCGAACTCCGGCAGCTCGTGCGCGTGGCGCATCCAGTCAATCCGCTCGGCCACCTGGATATGGGCTTGCGCGGGCACGGCCTCGGGCGTGTCGCAGGTCGCGCTCTGCACGTCGATCAGGCCCGGCAGCATTTCGGCGTTGAGATAGAACAACCCCGTGCCGCAATCGGCACAGAACTGCCTTCGACCGTGCTCCGACGAACGATAAGTGCGCAGCGCCCCCTTGGTGAGCCTGACCGCCGCCTCCGGGTACATCGTCCAGCCGACCATTGGCGCGCCGGCGTGACGACGGCAGTCGGAGCAGTGGCACAGCGCGTGCGTCAGCGGTTCCCCGTTGATCTCATAGCGGACGGCACCACAGTGACAACCCCCAGCGAGCTTCATGTCGGCCTCCGCGCGCCGTGATACAGGTGTTTTCAGTCTAGCGCATTCGCTCGGGCGTGGTCCTGCAGTACATTGACACCACCGCCGATCACGGAGACCCCGATGGCACCTCGCACGCAAAAACGTCTGTTCCTCGCGACCGGTGCCATTGGCCTGGGCCTGACTGCAATGATGATCACCACCGAAGGTGAGCCCGGCGCATTTCCGCTTGGACTCATCCTGTTGTCGGCGGCGGGTTATGCGAATGGCTGGGCGAAAGAGCGCGGTTCGAGTCGCAAGAAACTCCCTTAGCATTGGCACGCGGACATCACCGAGGCCGTGCCCGCTTTGCTCGACGCGTCTTCGCGATAAGTGCGTTGTCGGGTCGCTCCTGCTTTGCAAGCCCGCTCGGGAGCTTCGCTGCATCGATCAACACCCGCTCGACGCTCGAGATGACCTTGTTGCCACTGACCAGAAGTCCTTCGTTTCGCAACAGGTCCGCCTGCATCGTCCCGTCAGGGTTCTGCTTCGGAGCGCCAAGACTCAGGTCGCCGCTGACCACACGATGCCACGGATACTCGAGCTTTTCATGCGGCTCGAGCTGGCTCAGGATGTAAGCGACGTGACGCGGCATGACGTCGAGATGCTTGCCCATCGACTGATAAGTACAGACCTTGCCCTCAGGCACAGCGGCGGTGAGCTGGAGCACCTGCATCCTGATTCGCGCGAAGAATGGGGATTTCGCCACGGACTCGTCCTTTGTCCTCAGATGCTCAGCCGCGTCAGAATACCTCGGTGCACGGTGACGGCGCCTCGCGGCGCGCCTCAGGAGAATTCGCTGACGAGCACTGCAAGCACGAACCAGGCGCATCCAGCCAGCGTCGCGGGATGCGAGCGCCGAAGTGTTCGCCAGTCGTGGACCACTAGCGAGAGAAAGAACGCACCCCAACTTCCCCACCGGAACACGAGGAACGCGATCTCGTCGACCTGCCTGGTGTAGCGCGTGGACAGCATGGGCTCGACCCACGACATCACCAATGGGTCGTAAAGTCGATCAACCACGGGGCCAAGCATCAAGAAGGTGCCGACGAAGATCATGCGCTTGTGCCAGTCGGGTCGTCCGCGCCTGTGCCATGCCACCAGAAGGCACAGGGCGTACCCCGGCAGCAGCAGGCGATTGGCCCGCACCTCAGGCTCCATGTGCTCCCAGCCCTTCCAGAGAACCACGAACACATAGAGAGTGCTGAGAGTCACGCCGATCGCAATGACGAAGGTCGCGACGCCGAGCTTGCGGCGCAGGCGCAGATTACCGACCCTGACCAGATTTGCTTGTGCGGCCAGGCACACATACCAGGCCAGGCCGAACAGGCCGTGGACGATGAACTTCGGGTCGTGGTTGCCAGGCTGGTCGATGTTCGTGAACAGGTTGTCGGAAAAGGCGACAACGCTCAGAACGAGCAGAAGAATGCTGACGATAGAGAAGTACGATCCCGACGGTACCCGACTGCCTATGGCTCGCATTTGGCGGTTTCGCTCTGGTGAAGCGTGAGCAGGTTGCCGTCGGGGTCGAGAATCGCAAACTCGCGCGCGCCCCAGGTCTTCTCTGCAAGCGCGCCGTGTGGATGCACGATACCTGCAGCCTCGGACAACGCGTACCACCCGTCGATGCCGGTGACCTCGACTCGACATCCAGGAGCCTTCGGCAGCGCTGCGTCTACAGACTGGAATGTGCGCTTCATGGCCCGCGCGGACGCAGGCGCGAGATCACCCAACGCACGAGTGATGCAACCACCAACGAAACAGCGAGGACGGCCACACAGTAAGTCACCGCAACCGCAGTCCACCTCCCTGGACCGCCCTTCAAGCGAAGCCACATCCAGGTGATCCCGGCAACCCAAAGCAGCCCGACCGCGACGATGGTCCATGTGTTGATGCGCCTGGCTGCCCGGCTCGATAGGCCGGTCGGCTTGACCCGGGCGAACGCCACCACGGCGACGCAGATCAGAGCTGCGAGGGCGACTACGGTGAAAGTCACGGCGTGGCGCCTATCGCCTGAGCTCAGCCACCGGGGAGCCCTGCGAAGGCCACTGAACGCCCGGGATCTCGACACCCCTCTCGAAGTGGGTCATTTGAAGCTTCCTCGCACTCGCTCGCTGAAGATTGATGTTGGCTGACCAGCCTACAAGTGCCGATAGACAATCGATACAGGGGAACCCATCGCAAGCCGAACCTTCTCGACTTCTTCAGTTCTGAATGGCGGACGACCGGGATTGATGACTTCGAGACCAAATTGGCCAAATGCCTGATGCCATTGATAGACGAGATCGTTAAGTGCCCCCAGACGGCCGCAGCAAGGCAACGTATGGCTGTCGAGGCGGAAGAACCCTTGATGCTGATCCTGGCCGCAGGTGTTACCCCACCACTCCAGATCCAGTTTGCGATTGCAGTAAGGGCATGTCACTGACTCGAAGTTCGAGCCAGCATCGAAAAGCATAATGCCGCGACTCAAGTGAGGCTCGATGGCTCCGAGGGCCGGCGCAAGCACATGGAGGAGCCGGACGAGCGTCGCAATGCTTTCCTGCGTCGGTACGAACCCGGGGTCGGACGGCACAATCGTGGCGAAGCAATCGGACATGGCACGCGGTTCAACGGGTCAGTTATCGCCCGAGCGCAGCGTCATTCGGTAGGCATGCTGCACAGCGAGGGCACTTTATCTTGCGGATTGGACCCATCATCCCTCCCCGAAGCTGCGGCCGCGCGTGCGCTGCAGCTTGTTGTTGAGCGTCATAGGGTACCCGTGACCGCAACGAATACCGAGAAGCCGCCGAATACGCTCCATATGGCGGCGGCGATGGCTAGCGCTGTATAGGACTTCCTCAGGAAGAATCCCCACAGCAAAGTTGCAATCGACGCCAAGGGAATCGCTATCGCGGCAAGAATTCCCGTCATGCCCATCGGACCCGGACCCCACGCCCATGCGAAAAGAATCGGACCGCCGAGCGATAGCAATGCCAACTGAACCAGGTTGGAGAAGTCGTCGATGCGGGTCGGCGGGACCGGCAAGATGAAATCGAGTACTAGTGCGGCAATCGCAGCGCCCACCAAGAACGCAGCTATCGCGTGGACAGTGAGTCGAGCACGCACCGGAATGACGCCTAACGAAGCTGTAGAAAATCCATGTCCCAATCATGCCGCTGAAGAACTCGAGCTGCAACGCCCGGTCGAAGTTCTGACATATGTGCCGAGGGGATCGATGGCATGGCCCGATACAAGGACGTGGATAGCGGGATGAAGCTGCTGGCGGTAGATCTGAGCCGCCAGCTGCTGCCCGGGACCTTCGAGCATGCGCTGGCGCATCTGATAGACCACGAGCTGGATCTGTCGCATTTCGACGCGCACTACCACAACGACGAGCGCGGATCGGCGGCCTATCCACCGGCGATGCTGCTGAAGGTCGTGCTGTTTGCGTACTCCCAGGGGATCGTCAGCAGCCGCGCGATCGAGCGGGCCTGTAGGGACCACGTGACGTTCATGGCCCTGAGCGGCGACAGCGCGCCGCACTTCACGACGATTGCTGGATTCGTGAGCGGACGAGAGAAGGACATTGCACAGGTCTTTGCCGCAGTGTTGTCGATCTGCCTGAGCCAGGGACTGATCGGCCGGGAGATGTTCGCGATCGACGGCGTGAAGCTGCCGAGCAATGCGGCCAAGTCGCGCAGCGGCACGCGGGCGGAGTTCCAGAAGCAG
>JBIITU010000352.1:0-3826 GCA_044340335.1 Steroidobacteraceae bacterium | reverse complement strand
CTGGTGCGCAGGATCCAATAGCGCTTTGCGATCGAGGCCACGGCCAGTTCGCCGCCGAGCTTGCTGCGGCCATAGACGTTCAGCGGCGCGACGGGGTCGGACTCGACATACGGCGCCGGCTGCAGGCCGTTGAACACGTAGTCCGTCGAGACGTGGATCAGCGGCACATCGAGCGCCGCAGCCGCGCGGGCGATCTCCGCTGGCGCTTCGGCGTTCACGCGCCAGGCCTGCTCCGGCTCCGACTCGGCCTTGTCGACGGCCGTGTACGCGGCCGCGATCACGATGGCCGTTGGTCGGGCCGACTCGATCTGCGCGCGGAGGGTAGCGGGCGCCGCCAGATCGGCATCCGCGCGCGACCAGAACTGCGCGTTGGGCCACAAGGCGCGCAGGTGCGCTGCGAGTTGGCCGGTCGAGCCCAGGACCAGCGTCGTCATCGCGCCGCCCGCAGCTCCGCCAGCGTCGGCAGTTTGAGATCCTTCGCCGACAGCAACGGATCCTTGATCTGCCAGTCGATGCCGACTTCAGGGTCGTTCCAGATCAGACCGATCTCGTCGTCCGGAAAATAGAAATCCGTGCACTTGTACTCGAAGTCTGCAATTTCCGAGAGCACGACGAAGCCATGCGCGTAGCCCGGCGGCACCCAGAACTGGCGGTGGTTCTGGTCCGACAGCGTGACTCCGACCCAGGTGCCAAAGGTGGCCGAGGTCGGATTGATGTCGACCGCGACATCGAAGACTTCGCCGCGCGCGCAGCGCACCAGCTTGCCCTGCGGACGGCGCTTCTGCGCATGCAGACCGCGCAGCACGCCGCGCGCCGAGCGTGAATGATTGTCCTGCACGAAGGGCAGGTCGATGCCCGCCATGTCACGGTAGCGCTCGGCCTGAAAGGTTTCGATGAAAAAACCGCGGGCGTCGCCGTGGACTTTGGGTTCGATGATCTTGACGCCGGGCAGCGCCGTATCCAGCACCTTCATCGACCGCCCTCGAGAACCTCGCGCAGATAGACCCCGTAGCCGCTCTTCGCCAGCGGCGCCGCGAGTGCCTCGAGCTGTTCGTCGCTGATCCAGCGCATGCGCCAGGCGATCTCTTCCGGGCAGCCGACCTTCAGGCCCTGGCGTTTTTCCAGCGTCTGGATGAAGTGCGCGGCTTCCAGGAGCGAGTCGTGCGTGCCGGTGTCGAGCCAGGCCATGCCGCGCGCCATGATCTGCACGTCGAGTGCGCCACGCTGCAGGTAAACGTTGTTGACGTCCGTGATCTCGAGTTCGCCACGGGCCGATGGCTTGATGGACTTCGCGACTTCGACCACGTTGTCGTCGTAGAAATACAGGCCCGTCACTGCATAGCGGCTCTTGGGCTGCGTGGGCTTTTCCTCGATGGACGTCGCCTTGCCCGTCGCATCGAAGGCAACCACGCCGAAGGCCTGCGGGTTCGTGACACGGTACGCGAACACCGTGGCACCCGTTTGACGGCTTGCAGCAGACTGCAGCAGTCCCGAGAAGCCGCTGCCGAAGAACATGTTGTCGCCGAGAACCAGCGCGCTCGGGTGGCCGCCGACAAACTGCTCGCCGATGATGAACGCCTGCGCGAGCCCATCGGGCGAGGGTTGTACGGCGTACTCGATGCGCATGCCCCAGCGCGAGCCGTCGCCCAGCATCTGCTCGAAGCGCGAGGTGTCCTGCGGGGTCGAGATGATCAGCACCTCGCGGATGCCCGCGAGCATCAGCGTGGAGAGCGGGTAGTAGATCATCGGTTTGTCGTAGATCGGCAGCAGCTGCTTGCAGACCGCGTGCGTGACCGGGTGCAGGCGCGTGCCCGAGCCGCCCGCGAGGATGATGCCGCGGCGGTTCATGCAGTCTCCTTGGACTGACCGATGCGTTCGAGACGGTAGCTGCCATCGAGCACCCGCTGCCACCAGCGGCGATTGTCGAGATACCAACGCACGGTCTTCTCAAGACCTGTATCGAAGGTCTCGGCGGGCTTCCAGCCCAGTTCGCGTTCGATCTTGCCGGCGTCGATCGCGTAGCGCGTGTCGTGGCCGGGGCGATCGCGGACGAAGGTGATCAGCGACGCGTAGCCGCCAGCCGGCTTCGTCTGCGGCGCGAGCTTGTCGAGCAGCGCGCAGATGCGCTGCACGACCTCGAGGTTGCGCTGCTCGTTGTGACCGCCAATGTTGTAGGTCTGATCGACTTCGCCGCGTGTGACGACCGTCCACAGGGCACGAGCATGGTCATCCACATAGAGCCAGTCGCGCACCTGCTGGCCGTCGCCGTAGACCGGCAGCGGCTTGCCCGCGAGGGCGTTCAGGATCATGTGCGGGATCAGCTTCTCGGGAAACTGATGTGGGCCGTAGTTGTTCGAGCAGTTCGTCACGATGACCGGCAGATCGAAGGTCCGGCCCCAGGCACGGGCCAGGTGGTCCGACCCGGCCTTGGTGGCCGAATAGGGCGAGCTCGGCGCGTAGGGTGTGGTCTCGGTGAAGAAGCCGCCAGAGTCCTCGAGGTCGCCATAGACCTCATCTGTCGACACATGCAGGAACCGAAACCGCGAGGCCCGTTCCGGCGGCAGCGCCCGGTAGTGGCGCAGCGCGGCCTGCAGCAACTGGAAAGTGCCGATTAGATTCGTTTGCAGAAAGTCGTCCGGAGCGTCGATCGACCGGTCGACATGACTTTCGGCCGCGAGGTGCATGACGACGTCGGGCGAATGTTGGTCAAAGACCCGCTGCAGGGCGGCACGGTCGCAGATGTCGACCTGCTCGAACGCGTAGCGGGGGGAGTTCGAGACCGCGGCCAGGGACTCCAGGTTGCCGGCATAAGTCAACTTGTCGAGGTTGACGACCGAGGCCTCGGAATGCCCGAGCAGGTGCTGGATGACGGATGAACCAATGAAACCGGCGCCGCCGGTGACGATGACCTTCATGGAATGTTGTTCTCTGCGGTCTACGGGGCAGGCGCAGAGGATAGCCATCGGTGGCTACAACTGCCACCCACAGGAGTCACATATTGGCCTGACTGGGCCGGTCTGAGTGAGGGCGCGAATCACGGTCATTTGTACTCGATGATCCGTTGCTGGCGCCGGAGCGCCCAGCGTGTCAAGAACTTCGATTGGCCTGCGGCCTCGGGGAACTTGCCGAGCACCGTGAACGTTGCCCGCGTCCAGCGGTTGAGCTGCGGCGTGGTCGGATAGCGGGCCGCTAGGCGGGCAATTTGAAGGGGATACATCAGCAGGAGGGCCAGCCAGCCGGGGTGGACGAACGCCCCGAGCAAGATCGAGAGTAGCGGGAGGAGGAACCCCCAGAGCCCGATGCGGACGTTTTCACGCAGGCAGTAGCCGGATCTGTCATCCAGGTGCAGGGCCGCTCGGGCCGCGTAGGCGTAGCCGGCCCTGACTGTTCTCTGCCACCACTGGCCGAACCGCGTGATTGCCGCATCATGGAAAGTCATGGGTGCGTCGAGTCGCATGATCTTCCAATCGGCGCGTCGCAACCGGTAGCACAGCTCCGGCTCCTCACCCGCAATGAGTTGGGGGTTGAATCCCCCCACTTGCCTGAACGCGCGGACCCGAATCAGAAAGTCGCCACCGGACTCCGTCGTCTCCCCGACGGGCGTATCCCATTCCGCGTCGCAAAGCGCGTTGAAGACGGAGTCGGTCGGGGCGATCTCTGCCCGCCGGCCGCAGGCGATTGCAAAATGAGGATTGGATTCGAGGAACGTGACCGCCGTAGCGATCCAGTTCTGCGCTAACGAGCAGTCACCATCGATGAACTGCGCGTAGTCCAGGTCCGGGTTGCGTGTAGAGAGTGATTCGAATCCTTCGTTGCGGGCGCGGCC
>JBIITU010000274.1:0-4830 GCA_044340335.1 Steroidobacteraceae bacterium | reverse complement strand
GAAGTGCTGGTGCTCGGCGCCGGTCTCGCCGGCCTGCACGCCGCGCTGTTGCTCGAGGAGCAGGGCGCGCGTGTCACCGTGCTCGAAGCCAGCGGCCGCACCGGCGGTCGGTTGCGCACGGTGACGCTCGACGGGCTCGCGCTCGATCTCGGCGCCTCGCAGGTCGGCAGCAACTACGGTCGCGTGCTGGATGCGGCGCGGCGCGCGGGCGCGAAGGTCGGCAGCGATCCGCGCGGGCCTGTCGAGACCTGCTTCCACATCGGTGGCGAGTTGATACGCAAAGAGGCTTGGCGCAGTTCGAAAGCCAACCGCACGGTTGGGGCTGAGCGCGAGGTGCTGCCGCATGCCCTCGAGACCGCCTACATGTTTCGCCTGAATCCTTTTGGTGATGACGTCGGAGCCTGGCTGCAGGACAAATGGGCTGGCCTCGACATCCCGGCGGGCGACTGGCTGATGCAGCAGGGCGTCTCCCAGGCCGCCGTGGAACTCATGAGCATCTCGACCGACTACACCGACATGTGGTCGACGTCGGCGCTGGCGATGCTGCGCGACGTGGCACGCGCCCGGCTCGGGGGTTTCGTCGCGGACAACAAGACGCCGCTGCATGCTGGCACTGGCGTCGAGTGGTTTGGCTTCGTGGGCGGCGCCGAACGACTGGCCGAGGCGATGACGCGGCGGCTCGCGTCACCCGTGCGCCATGGCAAGTTCGTGACGCGCGTCGAGCACGGTGCGACGCGCGCCGAGGTGACCTGTCTCGACGGTTCGCGCTACAGCGCTGACTTCGTGGTCTGCGCACTGCCGTTCTCCGTGCTGCGGCATGTGTCCATCCTGCCGGCGCTGCCACCCGCGCAGGCCGAGGCGGTCAACGCCAGCGTCTATGGCGGCACCACGCACGTGATCCTCGAGCCAACCACGCCGTTCTGGGAGCAGGATGGGCACGGCCCCTCGATGTTCACCGACGGGCCGCTCGAGCGGATCTTCGCGATCCGCATCGGCGATGCGATTCCGTTCCTGCGCGTCTGGGTCAACGGCTATGCCGCGGACAGGCTCGACGCGCTGCCGCCGGCGCAGCTCGGCGAGTTTGTCGTGCGCGAAATCGAGCGGATGCGGCCGGCTGCCCGAGGCAAGCTGCGCGTGCGCGAGGTGTTCTCCTGGGGCGCCGAGCCTTTCACGCTCGGGCATCGGCACGTGTTCCTGCCCGGCCAGGTCAATCGCTTTGCGCGGCAGATGGACCAGCCCTGGCAGCGGATCCACTTTGCGGGCGAACACCTGCGCCGCATGGAGTTCGGCATGGAGGCCGCGATGGAGACGGCCGAGCGGGCGGCAGTGGCCATCCTCTCCGCGTGACACGGGTCGCAGTCCGCGCGCGCGCGCCGGATGCGCCCACGATCCTGCCGGCACTAGCGCCTTCAGATCAGCCCCGGCGTTGCCGATAACGCGAAAGCACGCGCGGATTCGGCGACGTTTCCACGCGACTTAACGCAGCTGCGCTGGAGCCATCGCGCGTGATGAATTTTCGGGCCTGGGTCGTGTCGCTGGCGGCGGGAGCGCTGCTGGTCGCGAGCTATCTGACGCTGACATCGGTGCGGGCGCTCGAGTCGCTTGGCCGCGAAGCGCAGCAGGTGTTCGCCGCCAAGGATGTCACCGCCGACATCCTGCCGCCGCCGATGTACCTGATCGAAACGCGGCTGGTCGCCGGGCTGGCCTATGACGGATACGTGGAGCCCGGGGCAGCCCAGCGGCAGCTCGAGCGCCTGCGCGCAGAATACCTGGCGCGGGTCGAGTACTGGTTGGCGAATCCGCCCTTCGGACTCGAGTCGGATCTGCTCGGTGCGCAGCACGCTGCCGCGCTCGAGATGATCGACATCGTGCACGGCGATTTTCTGCCGCGACTGACCGCCGGCGATCGCACCGGCGCGCGCGCGGCGCTCGATCGACTGCACCAGCTGTACTTGCAGCATCGCGCGGGCGTGGATCGCACGGTCGTGTCGGCCGCGGCATTCGCCGACGCACGCAAGACGAGCTTCGAGCAGACGCGCACGGATACCTTGCGTGGTTCGGTGCTGGCCCTGGGTCTGGGCGCGCTGGTCGTGCTGCTGATGTTCTGGGGGATACGGCGGCGTCTGCAGCGCACGCTGGGTGCGGAACCCGAGCAGCTCGCCGCACATGCGGGTCGCCTCGCGTCGGGCGATCTCGATGCGCCGTTGCCGGCCGCAGTCGCCGGCAGCACGGCGGAGTCGCTCGAAGCCATGCGTGCCCGCCTGCGGCGCCTGCTGGAAGAGGAGCGGTCGCACGCCCAGGTGCGCGCGGATCTCGAGCAGGCGCAGGCCAGCATGCGCGCCGCCGAGGAGGCGAACCGCACCAAGGGCGAGTTCCTCGCGACGATGAGCCATGAGTTGCGTACTCCGATGAACGGCGTGCTGGGATTCACGCAGTTGATGCTCGATACATCGCTGAACGCCGAACAGCGCAATTTCATGCGCACCATCGATGCGTCGGGCCAGTCGCTGCTCAGCCTGCTGAACGACCTGCTCGACTATTCCAAGATCGAAGCCGGCATGCTCAGCGTCGAGTCCGTGCCCTGCGATCTCGTGCGGATCGTCGAGGGCGCCACGTCGATCATGCTGCCGCGCACGGCCGACAAAGGCCTGGAGCTGCTGGCGGAGATCCAGCCCGACGTGCCGCGCTGCGTCCGTGGCGACGAGGGTCGCCTGCGCCAGGTGCTCGTCAACCTGATCGGCAATGCCGTCAAGTTCACCGAGCGCGGCCATATCCTGGTTGCGTTGCAGCGCCTGCCGACGGGTGAGCTCGAGATCTCCGTCACCGATACCGGCATCGGCATCGACGAGGCGGTGCAGGCCAAGCTGTTCCAGCGCTTCGTGCAGGCGGATTCGAGCACGACGCGCCGTTACGGCGGCACCGGGCTTGGCCTCGCGATCTGTCGGCAGCTGGTCACGCTGATGGGCGGTGAGATCGGCGTCCGAAGCAGGGTCGGCGAGGGCTCCACGTTCTGGTTCCGCCTGCCGATCGAAGAGGTCGAAGGCGTGTCGCTGGAGGAACCGGACTGCGAAGCCGACCTCGCTGGCCTCAAGCTGCTGATCGTCGACGACAACGAAGCGAATCGCCGCATCCTCGAATCGCTGGCGGATCGCTGGGGCATGCGCCACACGAGCGTCGACGGCGCAGCCGCCGCGTTCCGCGCGCTGGACGCCGCGCTCGAGGCGGGCGATCCGTACGACATTTCCATTGTCGATTACTGGATGCCGGATGTGGATGGCGAGCAGGCGGCGTTGCGCCTGCGCGCAGATGCGCGCTGGCAGAACCTGGCGTTGGTCATGTTCTCGTCGTGCGTGCAGACCGGTGAGGCCGAGCGCATGCTCGCCGCTGGCTACGACGCCTATGTCTCGAAGCCGCTGGTCGACGTCGAGCGGCTGCGCGAGGCGCTGCACCGCGCGCAGCAGGCGCGCTCGAACCTGCATGTTGATGAGCTGCTGGGCAGCACCGCACGCGTGCCGGTGTTGCCAGTCCGGGCGGCCGCCGATACCGGGCCGAAGCGCATCTCGCTTGATCTCGATGTTCTGCTGGTCGAGGACAACATCGTCAACAGCACGCTGGCCGAGCAGATGCTCGAGTACCTCGGTTGTCGCAGCGTGACCGCCGAGAATGGGCAGGAAGCCGTCGAGCGCTGCAGGGAACGAGCGTTCGATCTCGTGCTGATGGACTGCCACATGCCGGTCATGGATGGTTTCGAGGCCACCGCGCAGATTCGTCGTGACGAGCAGGCCAGCGGGCGGCGCACGCCGGTCATCGCCCTGACGGCGGGCGTGACCGTGGAAGAACGGGAGAAATGCCGCGCCGCCGGCATGGACGACTTCGTCGCCAAGCCCATCGTCAGAGATCTGCTGCGCGAATGTCTGGCACGCTGGTCGCCGCGGCGTGACGCGGCGTCGGCGTAATCCGCGACGCGACGATTACAGCCGCTGGCGGCGCAACTCGTCGAGCGGATAGCGGCGACCGCGCCACTCGATCGCGCCGCGCGACAGCGCGAGATACATCGAGCGCCACATCAGCCAGGTGCCGAACACACCGAACAGCGGCAGCAGCGCGCCGGCCCAGCGCTGCGTGCCCAGCGACGGTGCACTGGCCCAGCCCTGCCACAGCAGCAGCAGGCAGGCGAGGGCGCAGCACAGCTGCGCGACTCCCGACGCGAACACGGCGCCAACCGGCGGTCCCGCCAGTACCGCAAGGTGCAGCAGGCTGCCGCCCACCGTCAGCGGCACGCTGTAGCCTGCGCCTGCGAACAGGTTTTTCATCAGCCCATCGCGCACTTCGCGCCAGCTCGCGTACCACTCGACTTCGATCGCACCGTAGCCGTTCAGGAACAGCTGGCGGAAGCCGGCCTGCTTCAGCAGCTTGCCGAGCTTCAGGTCGTCGTCGGGGCGCAGGCGCAGCGCGCCGTGGCCGCCGATCGAATCGTAGGCGGTGCGCCGCACCAGATTGAACGCGCCGATGCCGACGTGCGCGCGACTGCGCGGATCGCGGGCTGCCCACGGCCGCGCGAACAGCGAGAACAGCAGCCCGAAGTAGAGTGCGAACTGCGACAGCACCGCGCCGGGCAGGCGCGCATGCGGTGCCGCAGTGAGGTGATCCCATGGTCCTTCGAGCGCACAGCGCATCGCACGCGACAGCGTCTGCGGGGTGAAGCGGATGTCGGCATCCGTGAACAGCAGCCAGTCGCCCGTCGCGGTGGTCGCACCCAGCGCATTCGCGTGGTTCTTGCCCAGCCAGTCTGGCGGCAATTCGGCTACCAGCAGGCGCCGCAGCCGCCCC
>JBIITU010000306.1:0-4335 GCA_044340335.1 Steroidobacteraceae bacterium | reverse complement strand
CTGATCTTCGTCATGGTCTCGTCAGTGGTCTGACGATTCAGGGTTCGACGGCCGGTTAGCGCCCGGTAAGGATCCGCGTATAGAGGGGCAGCAGCTTCAAGCGCTCCTCGCGGGTCTCGCGTACGCCGAGCGCGTAATACCCAACCTGGTGGAAGTAGGTGACTCGAGCGCGCACGAAGGACTCGTCGGCCGGATAGCCCATATCTTTGAATACCTGTGCCAGAACAGCGATCCGCTCGTCGTCGACCCGACGCACGGTGTTGGCCACTGACGCAGACAGCCGCGCCCAGTCCCTGACTGCTGCATCCCAAGCCGGGTTGTACTGCGACTCGTTGATCCAGATATCCACAATGGCCATGAATTCGGTCATGCCATTGCGGCCAGCATGTTTGAGCACGGCCTTGAAGGCGGCGTTGTTCGAGCGCTCCCAGTCGGCCAGCAGTTCGTTCAGAAGCTGCTTGCGACTGTTGAAGAACCAATAAAACCCTCCGCGCGTGACTTTGAGCTTGCGCGCCAGCCGTCCCACCTCGACACTGCCGATGCCCTCACGGATCAGAGCTTCGCGGGCAGCCCGCAGCCAGGCCTCGCGGCCAAGGGGCTCCTTGCGAGAGCGCCGACCCCGAGGGGTGGCGGCAGGGGTGCGGCTTGGCGTCTTCTTGCTTGCTTTTGCCATGGAGACATTGACGCTGAAACCGGGAGGTTACTCAATTCGCTCGCGCCAGCCCAGCGCCATTGAGGGAGCCGATCCGCACCGCGTCCTCCTCTGGAGGGACGCCATCTCCCTGCTGGAGCCGACATGCTGAGAATTCCGTGCCCTTGGTGCGGGCCCAGGGATGAGCCGGAGTTCGCTTTTGGCGGAGAGTCGCATGTCGTGCGGCCCACGCCGGATGTCGACGATGCGACCTGGGCGCAATACTTGTTCCAGCGTGAGAATCCCAAGGGTGTTCAGTTTGAACGCTGGTGTCACAGCTACGGGTGTGGCCAATGGTTCAATGTTGCGCGGGACACGGTCACGCACGAGATCCTCACGGTCTATCAGATGGGTGCGGGGAAACCTGCCATCGAGATCTGACCGAGCACCAGTGCTTGAAGGGCGAGAGGCGGCATTCGGACATCAATCGCTGCACGCGCGGTAGCGTGACCAGCGCGGCGACGCGCGGTCCACGCCATCCTGCCGACCTGTAGGCCGCCGCATGCCAAATGATCGGCGGCCGCTGCGGGATGTTTACTCGGGCGATGTCAAATCGATGGTCTACCCGCAACCGGTCGTACGTGCGATCTTCGAGGTCAGGGTCGATACCGATCCGGGTGCGTTGACGCGCGTGGCGGCGATTCTTGCGTTGTCCAACGTCGCACCTCTGCGTGTCAGCTGTGAGCGGGAAGCTCCCGACGATCTAGTGATCCTCGCGGTCCTCGATCGGCTCACGGCGAACTCCGCCGATCTCATCCTTCGCAAGTTGCGGCAACTGTCCGTAGTCACGGATGCCACGCTAATCTTTGAGGACGAACAGCGCGTAGGCGTCGATTTTCAGGGCGGCGTGTAGAGCCATCGGCTCGCACGGGGTAAAGCCTAGGTAGTAGCTCAGTCGAACCGACGGAACGTTGTTCCCTGCGCCGCGTCCAATCCGTTAGCATGCGCCGCGCGCACCGATCAGAAGGATTCGGTTCTGGTGCCTCGGAGGGAGCTAGAATTCACCTTCGAAACTCTCCATAACCCCTTGAAAAATAAGGGAAATGGTGCCCGGGAGAGGACTCGAATTCTCCCTTTAAGCTATTGATTCGAAAGAAGTAAATCTTTCGGTTTAGCTGAGTTACCCGTTTTGTTACCCACTCTGGTTTGACGTTGGCGAAACCTGTGCGGCCTACCATCAGGACACGGTAACGCTAGCGCCAGTGCGAGCAGTCGCGACGCGCCATTGAGAGAGGGCGATTCATTTCAGTCCGTGGCGTCAGCGTCGGCTCGGCACGGTCGGAGTATTGATGTCGACGTACCTGACCGTGGTGTCGGCAAAAGGAGGGGAATCCCGGTCTGCCCGATGGTCTGTATCGGGTTGTTGCACGAAAGGAAGGAGCCGGACCATCGGCGATCGAACTCTCCCAATCGAACGACGGGGTTCCGCGCAACGTTCGGAGAGGCTGGGCCGCCGTCGCTGCGGCGCTTGAACGCGCCAAAGCTGGGCGCGATGCGGCGGACGCCGGATGGTTCGTGTAGTTACCCTTCGACAACCGACGAGCAGCGCGACTGAGAAGGACAAGCCGGTTGGACGGTCGAGGTGATAACGGCCACGAGAAGACTTCTCGGTGACCCCGCCATAGATCAGGCGCCGAGTGACTGCTGCAGACTGGGTGCGGTCGGTCGCGCGCTACTTGAGCGCTGACCGCAGTTGACCCTAACGAGACTTTCGACAGCTCGATGGGTCAGCGGCAGGTTCCTGAGCAGAGCGGTCACACGAAACAGAGTCTTTGTCACAGCCAACTGCCGCTTCCGATCCTCCCGCTTCCGGCCGAGTTAGATTGTTGGATTCGGATACGTTCGGGCCGGGATCACTCTCTTGGCCATCGGCAGCGCAACCAAGAAGCCCAGCCCGGCGATCACGGCCGCGACGCCCAGCGCGCTGCCCGCGCCCGCTGCGCTGGCGAGCGTTCCGAATACCGCGGTTCCGGCCAGATCGGCGAGGCTCGTAGCTGTGCCCGCCGCGGCCAGCAGCACGGTGCGGTGCGTAGCAGCAGCGGCCGCAAGAGCAGAGCTTTCGAGAAGTGGCAGCAGCGGCGCGACGGCGGCTGCCGTGACGAACGAACCGACCACGAGCGCAAGGTCATTCGGTAGCCACCATATCAAGATGAGTTGAGCGACGATGCCTGCGAGTCCAACAGACAGCAGTAACCTCCCGTGGCGGTCGGCGCGCACGGTTTGAGTCAGCGCAAGGCCGACGGCCAGGCCGACCGCGCCAGCTGCCATGATGGCTCCGAAGGTTGAAGCCTCGCGGTCGTTGCTTGCCAAGTGCGCGGGCGCCAGCAGATTGTCCACCGGGCCGTAGAGGAAGCTCATACCGGCGATCAGCACAATCAACAGCACGGTGCGCTGATTCCAGAGGATTCGCTTCGCGGGGGTGATTTGCGTCGCGCGGATGCCGTGCGGGACTCGCAAGTCACGCGGCATCAGCGCTCCCAGCGCCACTGCCACGAGCAACGACAGAGCTGCGGTGCAGGCAGCGAGCCACGCGATGGAGGGCGCATCAAGCGCGCCATTGCCCATGGCGATGCCGGCTAAGGCGCTGCCGACTGCGACCCCGCACACGCTCCAAAGCCAGTTCGTGCTGGTGAACTGCAACAACTGCACTTTTGCCAAGCGAGCCATGACCGGTGTGCGTGCGCTGAACGCGACGTCAGCCATGCCATCAGCTGCGATCGCGATCAACGCCACACCGAACGCTGACGCGACGAACCCGAGGTACCACAGCGCGCCCGCGACTCCCAGTCCCATGGCCGATACCGCTGCACCGGCGAGCACAATGCGGCGCGATCCCCAGTGCTCGGTTGCCAACGGCGCTGCGAGCGTGCCAGCCAGGGCCGCGGCCACGAGCAGGGCCGACAGCAGACCCAGCCATGCCGTACCGAGGCTGGCCTGTACCACGAGCCAAGGCAGAACGACGACCCGCGCGCCCTCCACCACAGCGCCAGGCAGCACCACGAGGCTGCGCAGAGCCAGTGCCTGATACGGCGTTGACGGATTCATCGACCGAGAGCCTTGTGGGTGTTTGCCCAAGCCACGAGCAGATCATGCCGCCGCGCACTGAGGGTCTCCACGGCAGCAAGCTGCTCGATTTCTGTCTGGATCAGTTCGGGTCTGCTGCCAACACCTGCGGATTTCAAGCCGGCCGCCGCTGCGCGATCCGCAACCCGGCGCGTCAGCTCCGCCTCGGCGAACACGACCCTTTCCCTCGCGGTCTGCGTGGCCGACAAAGCCGTTTCGGCTTCGGCCAGCGCGTTCACTACCATCTTGCGGTGTTGGGCATACAACTCATCGACCCTGGCGCGCGCTTGTTCTTTGCGCGCATCGATGCGCCCGCCGTCGAACAACGGGGCTTGAAGGGCCGCTTTTAAGGCCCACGTCACGGCATCGTCGGTCAGCCATCGGCGAAACGCTTCGCTCACGTAGCCCGCGCTGCCGGTCAACGTCAGCGCCGGATAACCCTCAAGGCGCGCGCGCTCGGCTTGGTCGCTTGCGGCGAGCAATCGCTGCCAGGCCGCCGCCACGTCGGCGCGCCGCTCGAGCGCGATCGCGGGCAAGTCGGGCATCACTGCACCGGACAGACCTAGCCGCGCGAAATAGTC
>JBIITU010000273.1:0-4873 GCA_044340335.1 Steroidobacteraceae bacterium | reverse complement strand
TCCGCTGCTCGCTGCAGTGCTCTGCGCGACGCTGCTGCTGTCGCTGTCGCCGCTGCTGTCGCCGTACCGGCTGTCGGCTGCGAGCCAGGGCCGCATCGCACTGACGACTCAGGATCTGAACCAGCGCGACAGCGCGCTGTCTTATCTGCGCTTCAACGCCGGCGAGCCGGGGCTCGAGCAGTTGCGTACGCTCGCGGCCCGCACCGGCAGCGCACAGGATGTGGCGTTCGCGACGGCCGCCGGCGAATGGCTGCGTCGCCCCGCCTACTGGGAGATGCGCGAACTGCAGCCGGAGTACACGCCGTGGCGCGAGGCGCTGCGTGTTTACCCGACCGACCGCGCCCTGCCTGCAGAACTCGAGGCGCCGCTGCGCGCGGCGGTGGAGAAGAGCGCGCTGCTGCAGCAGTTCGCAAGAGCGCCCATCGCGATCCCGACAGGGCTCTGGGTGGATCTGGCCGGCGATGCCGAGCTGGAACTGCTCGTGACGACCTACAACGACTACCTGCTGTTCACGCGGCGCGACTCAACCTGGGTTGAGCACTCTCGCGGATCGCTGTATTCGCGCCCGGTCGAACCGCGCGATTGGAACGCTGCGCTCGCCGCGGGCGAGTTCGGCGCGGCGGAGGATCAGCTGCGGGACCTCACGATCGGCGCAGAGGTGCTGCGCCTGCTGCCCGCGAAGCAGCCAGCGGAAAACTAGTGCGGCCGCGAATCAGCCGTGCGAGCCCCAGCCGCCTGAGCCGTTGCCGTTGCCGTTGCCATTGCTCTGGCCTTGACCACTTGCGCCATGCGCGCCCGCGGCGCCCGCTGGCTCGTCATGCTCGCGCTTGATGCGCTCGAAAATTTCTTCGCGATGCACGGCAACGTCTTTCGGAGCGTTGATGCCGATGCGAACCTGATTGCCCTTGACCCCGAGTACCGTGATCGTCACTTCGTTGCCGATCATGACGGCCTCACCGACACGGCGGGTGAGTATGAGCATTTCAACCTCCCTGTAACCCCGGGGCCGACGATAAGAGAAAGCCGTCAGCGCGTCTATCCCGCGCTGCGGCGTTTTCTCCGGCTACAGGCCAAGTTTGGAACGGACAAATGCTTCGACGCCCGCGAGGGCCTCGGGCAACCGGCTGGCATCGTTGCCACCGGCCTGGCCAAAATCGGGCCGTCCGCCGCCCTTGCCGCCCACCTGCGAGGCAACGGTGGCGACGATCTCGCCTGCTTTGAGGCGGCTGGTTTGATCTGACGTAACGCCGGTCACCAGCAGGATCTTGCCGCCGGATTCGACACTGGCCAGCACGATGACGGCTGATTTGAGCTTGTCCTTCAACTGGTCAACGGCGCTGCGCAGGGCGCTGGCATCGGCGCCCTCGACCGTCGTGGCGACGACCTTGACGCCGCCGACATCGACCGCGCCGTCGGCGAGGTCGCGCCCCTGCCCCGAGGCAAGCTTGTCTTTAAGCGAACGATTCTCTTTCTCAAGCTGGCGGATGCGCTCCAGCGCGTCGCGGACCTTGGCAGCGACGTCATCGCGACTGCCGCGCACGAGGCCGGCGATGTCGCGCAGCGTGCTGTCGGTCGACTCGACGTAGTCGAAGGCACCCTCGCCGGTGATCGCCTCGATGCGTCGCACGCCGGCGGCGACGCCGCCTTCCGAAACGATGCGGCACAGGCCGATGTCGCCGGCGCGCTGCACATGCGTGCCGCCGCACAACTCCATCGAGAACTCGCCGATGCGCAGCACGCGCACCTCGGACTCGTACTTCTCACCGAACAACGCGACCGCGCCGGCGGCGACCGCGGCGTCGTATTTCATCAGGCGCGTCTCGGCCGCGGCATTGGCACGGATCTGCTCGTTGACGAGCCGCTCGATCGCGCGCAGCTCCTCGGCACTGACGGGCTGGTGATGCGAGAAGTCGAAACGCAGGCGGTCGGGCGCGACGCGCGAGCCCTTCTGCGCGACATGCGGCCCGAGCACGGCGCGCAGCGCCGCGTGCAGCAGGTGCGTGGCGGAGTGGTTCAGCGCCGTCGCGCGCCGCAGCCGGGCATCGACGCGCGCGGTCAGCGTGTCACCGACGCGCAGCTGGCCCTCGACCAGCCGACCGAGATGCGAGTGCGCGGCGCCGCGCTTCTGCGTGTCTTCGACGACGAAACGCAAACCCGCGCCCGACAGCTCGCCGGCATCGCCGACCTGGCCGCCGGACTCGGCATAGAACGGCGTCGCATCGAGCACGACCTCGCCGCGCTCGCCGGCCGCGAGCGCATCGACTTCAACGCCCTCGCGCAGCAGCGCGACGATGCGGCCCTCGCCGCTCGTGCCGTCGTAACCGCAGAACTCGGTGCGCGTGTCGTAGCGCGTGCCGCCGCGCAGGTCGACGCCGAACTTGCTGGCCGCGCGGGCGCGCTCGCGCTGCGCTTCCATCGCGGCCTCGAAGCCCGCCTGGTCGACCACGAGATCGCGCTCGCGCGCGACATCGGCGGTGAGGTCCACCGGGAAGCCGTAGGTGTCGTACAGCTTGAACACGGTGTCGCCCGGGATCTTGCGCTGCCCCGGCGCCAGCTGCGCGATGGCCGCATCCAGCAGCGCCATCCCCTGGCTCAGGGTCTCGGCGAAGCGCTGCTCCTCGGTCGCCAGCACCTGCTCGACGCGCGCGCGCTGCTTCGTGAGTTCCGGATACGCGCTGCCCATCTCGGCTTCGAGCGGCGCGACCAGCTTGTGGAAGAACGGCTCGGTGACGCCGAGCTTGTGGCCGTGCCGCAGCGCGCGGCGGATGATCCGGCGCAGCACGTAGCCGCGGCCCTCGTTCGATGGCAGCACGCCGTCGATGATCAGGAAGCTGCAGGCACGGATGTGATCGGCGATCACGCGCAGCGACGGATTCTTCGTCTCCGTCGTGCCAGCAAGCTGTGCCGCCGCACCGACCAGGCTCTTGAACAGGTCGATGTCGTAGTTGTTCTGTACACCCTGCATGACCGCCGACAGGCGTTCGAGTCCGGCGCCCGTGTCTACCGAGGGCTTCGGCAACGGCGTGAGCTTGCCGTCGGGCGACCGTTCGTACTGCATGAAGACGAGATTCCAGATCTCGACGTAACGATCGCCGTCTTCATCCGGCGAACCCGGCGGGCCGCCCGGGATGTGCGCGCCGTGGTCGTAGAAGATCTCGCTGCAGGGGCCGCAGGGACCCGTGTCGCCCATCGCCCAGAAGTTCGACTTCTCGCCGAGCCGCGTCAGCCGGTCCGCTGGCACGCCCACTTCCTTGATCCAGATGTCGGCGGCTTCGTCATCGTCCTGGTAGACCGTGACCCAGAGGCGGTTCGGGTCGAGCTTCAGCGTGCCGGTGACGAAATCCCAGGCGTAGCGGATCGCGTCGCGCTTGAAGTAATCGCCGAACATCTCGAAGAACGTGTGATGCCGCGCCGTGTAACCGACGTTCTCGAGGTCGTTGTGCTTGCCGCCCGCGCGCACGCAGCGCTGCGAACTGGCCGCGCGGACGTAGTCGCGCTTCTCCTTGCCGAGGAAGAGATCCTTGAACTGGACCATGCCGGCATTGGTGAACAGCAGCGTCGGGTCATTGCCGGGCACCAACGAACTCGACGCGACGACGGCATGACCCCGTTCGCGGAAGAATTCGAGGAAGGCACGGCGCACGTCGGCCGCGCTCATGAAGGGAGGAGCCCCGGCGGAGGCCGGTGATTTAGTCGTCGGTGATGTCATCGGGATCGAATTCGCTCGGCAGGTCGCCGCTGAGGGCAAAGCGAATATGATCCGATGAAAAGCCCCGGTACTGCAAAAACTTGGACTGACGACCCTTTTCCTTCCAATCGGCCGGCGGCTCAGGTCCGAAACGGCGCCGCCGCGCCTCGAGGCAGTGCTGACGCCAGTCCTGGCCCTCGAGCGCAGGCTCGATCAGGGCTCCGGGCAGCCCTTCGCCGGCCAGATCGTGGCGGACGCGCACCGGCCCCTGCCCGCGGTGCGCCTGGTAGGACACATAACGCTCGCAGTAGCGGGCATCGTCGATCGCACGCTCGGCCTGCAGGTGCTCGATGGCGCCCGCGATCGCCCCTTCCGCGTAGCCCAGCGCCGCGAGCTTGCTACGCAGCTCCGGGCTCGAGTAATCGCGCTTGGCGAGCCACGGGATGGCCGCGAGCCGGGCGGAGGCGGGATCGTCGGGGTGATCCGGGGTGTTGTCCCCGGACCGCCCCTGTCGCCCTGCCCGGCCGCCGAAGCCGCTGGCGCGCCGCCGCAGCATGCGGGGCCAGGCCCGATCAGCCGTTCACGGCCTGATCACCGCTGCCCGGCACCGCACGGGGGCCCTTGGGCGGCAGCAGCTTGAGGCGAATCTGCGCTTCGATTTCCTGCGCGATGGCCGGGTTGCTGCGCAGGAACTCGCGGGCGTTTTCCTTGCCCTGGCCGATGCGCTCGCCCTTGTAGGAATACCAGGAGCCCGACTTCTCGACGATGCCATTGTTGGCGCCGAGCTCGATGATTTCGCCTTCGCGGGAAATGCCGAGGCCGTACATGATCTCGAATTCGGCTTCGCGGAACGGCGGCGAAACCTTGTTCTTGACGACCTTGACGCGGGTCTGGTTGCCGATGACTTCCTCGCCATTCTTGATGGCGCCGATGCGGCGGATGTCGAGGCGGACCGACGAGTAGAACTTCAGCGCGTTGCCGCCCGTGGTGGTCTCGGGGTTGCCGAACATGACGCCGATCTTCAGCCGGATCTGGTTGATGAAGATGACGATGGTGTTGGAACGCTTGATGTTGCCGGTGAGCTTGCGCAGCGCCTGGGACATCAGGCGGGCGTGCAGGCCGACCTGCAGCTCGCCCATTTCGCCTTCGATTTCAGCGCGTGGCGTCAGCGCGGCGACCGAGTCG
>JBIITU010000055.1:0-12539 GCA_044340335.1 Steroidobacteraceae bacterium | reverse complement strand
AGTCAGCGTGATGTTGTAGTTGAACGGGTCGTTCATGATCGGCACGACACGCACGGTTTCACCCGTGTACGGGTTGTCCCAGGTCTCGAGGATCTTGCCGGGGCCCTTCATCGTCATCTCGCGATAGACGACGACTTCACGCAGCAGCTTGCGATAGCCGCCTTCGATCGGGATCAGCCGGCAGGCCGAGAAGCCTTCCATCCAGAACAGCGGCCGCACCTTCTCGCCCGGCACCACGCTCATGACCGGACCGCCGAGCCAGCCGTAACGGGTCTTCTCGAAGTCGAGATCGCCCTGCAGGCGCGCATAGGCATCACGGTTCCACTCCGGGTCAGCGAAGTTGAACGTGTTGTTGAACTTGATCTTCGGGCTCTTGCCGCGTTTCGCCTTGGGCTTGGCGGCAGGGGCATCCTGGGCGAGTGCGGGCGCGGCGACGACGACTGCGCCGGCGGCACCCATCCCTGCGGCGAGCTGCAACAGGCCACGGCGCGACAGATCGGACTTCGGGTTCTCTGACATGCGGACTCCTTCGGACAGCAGTAAGTGGGGATTCTGGCACACAACCGCGCCGCTCATATCGGCACGGCTGACGCGTCGTAGGCCATCAGCCCGAGCGATTCGGCGCTCAGGTGCTGGCCCGGTCGATAGTGGTCGAAGTCGGCGCGATGATAGGCGTGGCCCGCCTCGCGCGACTTGTGCATGACGAAGGTCGTGCGCTCCTGGCGCGCGGCTTCATAGCGTGCCAGCGCTGCGGGCACCGCGTGCGCCTCGACCAGCGCGCGCGCCAGCACGAGCGCATCCTCGATGCCCATTGCCGCGCCCTGGCCGAGAAATGGCAGCATCGGATGGGCGGCATCGCCGAGCAGCGTCACGGCGCCGATCGTCCAGCGCGGCAGCGGTTCGCGATCGAACAGCGCCCATTTGAACAACTGCTCGGGCGGTGCCGCGCGGATCAAGGTCTGCACGTCGTCGTGCCAGCCGGCGAACTCGGCAGACAGCTCGGCGGTGCTGGAGCGGATCGCCCAACCCTCCTCGCGCCAGTCGTCCCGCTCCGCCAGCGCGACGACATTGACGAGCGTGCCGCTGCGGATCAGGTAGCGCGCGAACGTGTGGCCGGGTCCCAGCGAAATGCAGGACGTGGGTTCGAGCAATGTCGGCCGCTGCGCCGGCGCAGGCAGTGCCGCCCGCGGAATCAGGCCGCGATACGCGATGAAGCCGGTGAAGCGCGGCTCGGCGGGACCGAACAGCTCGCGCCGTACCACCGAGCGGGCGCCATCGGCACCGATCAGCAGATCGGTCTCGATCTGCAGTCCGGACTCGAACCCCGCCGCGACGCGCCCGGCCCGCTGCTGCAGGCCACGGAAGCGCTGGCCCAGCTGGATGGCATCCGGATCCGCGGCGCGGATCAGGTCCACGAGCGCGCCGTGGAGGTCGGCGCGGTGCACCTGGTAGTAAGCGGCGCCATAGCGCGCCAGCATGTCGCTGCCGCGCTGGATGTCGAACAGCAACTCACCGGTGCGCCAATGCCTGACGCCGCCGCAGCCCGGTCGCAAGCCGATCTGTGGCAGCACGCGATCGAGGCCGATCGCCTGCAGCACGTGCGTCGCGTTCGGGCTGACCGTCAGTCCCGCGCCGACTTCCTCGAGCACCGACGATTGCTCATAGACGCGCGGCCGCAGGCCCAGCGTCTGCAACGCACGCGCCGCCGTCAATCCGGCGATACCGGCGCCGATGATCGCGATGTCCATGCCCCGGCCCCCTGGCCCAGTCGCTGCTGCTGCCGTCGATGATGCGCGTGCGATCCGGCGCGGGCGGCGCGCGCCCGATCCGCGAACCGCAGTGCGGCCGGTGGCCACGCTGCGGTCTGCGGCGGCGCAACTGCTGCGTTCCGTCTAGCATGCGCACCCATGACGGCTTCGACTTCCAGACCCTCGACCGGCGCCATTCTTGCCGTGCTGTTCACGGGCGTGCTGATGGGCGCACTCGACATCGCGATCGTCGGCCCCGCCCTGCCCGCGCTGCGTGCCGAATTCGGCGTCGACGAGCGCACTGTGGCCTGGGCGCTGACGATCTACGTGCTGTTCAATCTGATCGGCACGCCGATCATGGCGAAATTGTCGGACCGGCTCGGCCGCAAGCTGGTCTACACGCTCGATGTGGCGTTGTTCGCGATCGGCTCGCTGATCGTCGCCAGCGCGCAGAGCTTCGATCAGTTGCTGGTGGGCCGCGCGGTGCAGGCCTTCGGCGCCGGCGGCATTTTTCCGGTCGCGAGCGCCGTGATCGGCGACGCGCTGCCGCCCGAGAAGCGCGGTCGGGCACTCGGCATGATCGGTGCCGTCTTCGGCGTCGCCTTCCTGATCGGACCGCTGCTCGCCGGCGCACTGCTCGGGTTCGGCTGGCGCTGGCTGTTCCTGATCAATCTGCCGATTGCAGCCGTGTTGATGGTCGCGAGCTGGCGGGTGCTGCCGGCAGCGCGCGCCGCGACCCGGGCACCGTTCGACTGGAGCGGTTTGCTGGCGCTGTCGCTGACCCTCGTCGGGCTTGCGCTCGCGCTCAACAACCTCGATGCGGCGGCACTCGCACACAGCGTGGCTTCGCCGCAGGTGTGGCCCTGGCTGATCGCAGCCTGCGTGGGCCTGCTGTGGACGATCGCCGCGGAGCGTCGCGCCATCGATCCGATCGTCAAGCCGGCATGGTTCGCGTCGGGCCAGATCCGACTCGTCGCGGCGCTGGCCGCGACAGCCGGCCTCGGCGAAGCGGCGATGGTCTTCCTGCCGGACCTGGCCGTGGCCGCGCTCGGCGTGACGCCGCAGGCGGCCACCTGGATGCTGCTGCCCATCGTGCTGACACTGGCGATCGGCGCGCCGTTGCTGGGCCGGCTGCTGGACCACACGGGGCCGCGGCCGATCATCATCGTGGCGCTGGTCATGCTCGCGTGTGGCTGCTTCGCGCTCGCGCTGCTGCCGACGACGCGCAACCTGCTGCTGGGCGCGGGCGTGCTGGTCGGGCTCGGATTGTCGGGATTGCTCGGCGCACCGCTGCGCTACGTGCTGCTGAACGAGGTCAGTGCGCAGGAACGCGGCGCATCGCAGGGTCTGCTGTCGTTGTTTACGAGTGTCGGCATGATGTTGTCCGGCGTGCTGATCGGCGGCATCGCAGCGTCGGCAGGCGGTGGCACCGCGGGGTATCGGGAAGCGTTCGGCCTGATCGGCATCGTGGTGGTCGCGATGGTCGTGCTGTCGTTCGCACTCGCCAACCGGCGTGCAGGCAACGTCATCGGCGCCGAACCCGGGGCCGCCGCATCGTGACGATCCGGATCCGCGGCGCGCGCCAGAACAACCTGCAGAATCTCGACCTCGACCTGCCCACCGGCCAGCTGGTCGTCGTGACCGGCGTGTCGGGTTCCGGCAAGTCGTCGCTGGTGTTCGACACCCTCTACGCCGAAGGCCAGCGACGCTACGTCGAGACGTTCTCATCCTACGCGCGCCAGTTCCTCGACCGGATGGACAAGCCCGCGGTCGACTCGATCGAAGGCATTCCGCCCGCCATCGCGATCGACCAGACCAACCCGGTGCGCACCTCGCGCTCGACCGTCGGCACGATGACGGAGCTGAATGATCACCTGAAGCTGCTGTATGCGCGGGCGGCGACGCTGCACTGCGCCGGCTGCGGCCAGCAGGTGCGGCGCGACACGCCGGACACGATCGCTGACGATGTCGCGGCGCGCGCGCCTGCGCTGGGTGAGGCGCGAGTGCTGGTCTGCTTCCACGTCGACGTGCCGCAGAACTTCAAGGCCAGCGAAGTGCGCAGCCTGCTCGAAGCGCAGGGCTACACGCGGATCCGCGGCAGCGAACCGGGACGTATCGAGGTCGTGCAGGATCGGCTGCGCTGCGACGGCCTGGATCGCGGCCGGCTGATCGAGTCGCTCGAAGCGGCGCTGCGCCTCGGCCGCGGTCGCGTGCAACTGCACGTGCTCGCGGACACCGCCGCGGCCCGGGCACGCGAGACCGCCGATGCGGCGCCCGCCGCGCAGACGCTGCGCTATTCCAGCGACCTGCACTGCGCGGACTGCGACCGCGCCTACGCCGTGCCAACGCCGAGCGCGTTCTCGTTCAACTCGCCGATCGGTGCCTGCGAGACCTGCCGCGGCTTCGGGCGCGTCATCGGTGTCGACTACGGGCTCGTGATCCCGGACGCCGGCAAGACGCTGCGCGAGGGCGCGATCCGGCCCTGGCAGACCGAGTCCTTCCGCGAGAACCAGGACGACCTCGAGCGCTGTGCGAAGCGCCATGGCATCCCGCTCGACACGCCATGGCGCGACCTGCCCGAGGCGGCGCGGCAGTGGGTCGTCGACGGCGAGACCGGTCGCGGCCGCGGCCGCTGGTATGGCACCAAGGGCTTCTTCGCCTGGCTCGAGAGCAAGGCGTACAAGATGCACATCCGCGTGCTGCTATCGAAGTACCGCTCGTACACGCCCTGCGGCACTTGCGACGGCGCGCGGCTGAAGGGCGAGTCGCTGCTGTGGCGGCTCGGCGACGCCAGCGCCGCGAGCGAGGCCTTGGGGACCACGCCGCGCTTCAAGCCGCAGGGCGTCACCTGGAGCGATGCCGTGCTGGCCGCGCTGCCGGGGCTGTCGCTGCACGACCTGATGCTGCTGCCCGCCGAACGCGCCCGCGCGTTCTTCGCGGCGCTGCGGTTACCCGGCGCGCTCGACGAGGCGACCGACCTGCTGCTCGGCGAGATCCGCGCCCGCTTCGCCTACCTGTGCGACGTGGGCCTCGGCTACCTGACGCTCGATCGGCAGTCGCGCACGCTGTCGGGCGGCGAAGTGCAGCGGATCAACCTGACCACGGCGCTCGGCACCTCGCTGGTCAACACGCTGTTCGTGCTCGACGAGCCGTCGATCGGCCTGCATCCGCGTGACATGCAGCGCGTGATCGGCGTGATGCGGCGCCTGCGCGATGCCGGCAACTCGCTGGTCGTCGTCGAGCACGATCCGCAGATCATGCTGCAGGCGGATCGCCTGATCGACATGGGGCCGGGTGCCGGCGAGCGCGGCGGCCGCATCGTCTGCGACGGCACGCCGGCCGACGTGCGCAGCAGCGCGGCCTCGCTGACCGGCCAGTACCTGTCGGGCATCAAGCGCGTCGAGCTGCCGGGCAACGGCGGGCCCGGCGGCGACCGGCGCGGCGTGCCCGGCGCGCAGGACCGCTGGCTCGAACTGCTGGGCGCGCGCGAGCACAACCTGCAGGACCTGGACCTGCGCGTGCCGCTGGGCCGGCTCGTCTGCCTGACCGGCGTGTCCGGCTCCGGCAAGTCGACGCTGATGCAGGACGTGCTATGGCCAGCGCTGCAGCAGGCGCGCGGCAAGCCGACCGAGTCGCCCGGCGCGCATCGCGCGCTGCGCGGCATCGAATCGCTGGGCGATGCGGTGTTCGTCGACCAGACGCCGATCGGCCGCACGACGCGCTCCAACCCGGCGAGCTATGTCGGCGCATTCGATGTGATCCGCGAGCTGTACGCGAAACTGCCGCTGGCGCGCGAGCGCGGCTACAAGCCGGGCACGTTCAGCTGCAACTCCGGCACCGGCCGGTGCGCGACATGCGGCGGCAATGGCTTCGAGCACGTCGAGATGCAATTCCTGTCGGACGTCTACCTGCGCTGCGGCGACTGCGACGGCCGGCGCTATCGCGCCGAGACGCTCGAAGTCACGACGCGCGGCGCCAACGGGCGCGAGGCCAGCATTGCCGATGTGCTCGAGATGACGGTCACCGAGGCGCTCGAGTTCTTCGGCGACCTTCCGGAACTGCGCGCGCGGCTCGCGCCGCTCGCCGAAGTCGGCCTCGATTACCTGAAGCTGGGGCAACCGGTGCCGACGCTGTCGGGCGGCGAGGCGCAGCGCCTGAAGCTTGCCGGCCACCTCACCGACACGGGCGCGAAGCCGACGCTGTTCCTGTTCGACGAGCCCACCACCGGACTGCATTTCGATGACATCGCGAAGCTGCTGCGCGCGTTCCGGCGCCTGATCGACGCCGGCCACTCGCTGCTCGTCATCGAGCACAACCTCGATGTGATCCGCGCCGCCGAGTGGCTCGTCGACCTCGGCCCGGAAGGCGGCGAACGCGGCGGCCGCATCGTCGCCGAAGGCACGCCGGCGGCGCTGCGCGCGAACCCGGCGTCGCACACCGGGCGGGCGCTGGCGGACTACGAGCGCAGCTTCACTGCAGCGTGGCAAGTGGCGGAGCCGGGCCTGACACCGGCCGCGACGCTGCCGTCGGCGCGTGCCGCGCGCAACGCCATCGTCGTGCACCACGCGCGCGAGCACAACCTGCGCAACGTCGACGTCGAGATCCCGCGCGATGCGTTCACGGTGATCACCGGCGTGTCAGGCTCGGGAAAATCCACGCTCGCGTTCGACATCATCTTCAACGAGGGCCAGCGCCGCTACCTCGAATCACTGAACGCCTACGCGCGGCAGTTCGTGCAACCAGCTTCCCGCCCCGATGTCGATGCCGTGACCGGCATCCCGCCGACGGTCGCCATCGAGCAGCGCACCAGTCGCGGCGGCCGCAAGAGCACGGTCGCGACGCTGACGGAGATCCATCACTTCCTGCGCCTGCTGTTCGTCAAGCTCGGCACCCAGCACTGTCCGGACTGCGCAGTCGCGATCGAACCACGCAGCGAGGCCGCGATCGTCGACGCGATCCTGAAGCGATACTGCGGCCGCAGCGTGCAGCTGCTCGCGCCGCTGGTGGTCGCGCGCAAGGGCCTCTACACCGAACTTGCCCGCTGGGCGCGCGCCAAGGGTTACGAATCGCTGCGCGTCGACGGCAAGACGACGCCGACGCGACCATGGCCGAGGCTCGACCGCTACCGCGAGCACTCGATCGAACTGCCGGTCGCGACGCTGACCGCATCGGCGAAACACGAAGCGGCGCTGCGCGAGGCGGTCGCGACGGCGCTGGGACACGGCAAGGGAGTGCTGCACGTGCTGGCAACAGGCGCTACCGAAGCCGAGGTGTATTCGTCGCGCCGCGCCTGCCCGAGTTGTGGCCAGGGCTTCGCCGAACTCGACCCGCGACTGTTCTCGTTCAACTCGCGGCAGGGCTGGTGCACGAGCTGCTACGGCACCGGCGTCGAGGTCGAGTCGATCGACGAGGAGCAGAACCTCGAGAACGCGGCCTGGAGCGCACGCATCGCCGACGATGCGGCGGTCTGCGGCGACTGCGACGGCCACCGCCTGAATCCGGTCGCGCTGAACGTGCGCCTCGGTGGTCGTTCGATCGCCGAATTCAGCTGTGAACCCGTCGCCGGCGTCGGCAGCCTGCTCGATGAGCTGAAGCTGGACACCCGCGCCGCCGCGATCGCGCGCGACGTACTGGTCGAGCTGCGCGCCCGACTCGGCTTCCTCGAACGGGTGGGACTCGGTTACCTCGAACTCGACCGCGCCGCGCCGACGCTGTCCGGCGGCGAAGCGCAGCGCATCCGGCTCGCGGCCCAGCTCGGCTCCAACCTGCAGGGCGTCTGCTACGTGCTCGACGAGCCGACGATCGGCCTGCATCCGCGCGACAACCGCGTGCTGCTCGATGCGCTCGGGCTGCTGGCCGCGCAGCGCAATACGCTGATCGTCGTCGAGCACGACGAGGACACGATCCGCCGCGCCGATCATGTGATCGATCTCGGCCCCGGCGCTGGCGTGCAGGGCGGCCGCATCGTCGGTGCCGGCCGGGTCGGCGACCTGATCGCGAACCCGGAATCGCTGACCGGCCGCTACCTGCGCGAGCCGCTGCGCCATCCGCGGGAGCCGCGGCGCCCGGTCGATGCGCGCACGCCATCGCTGACGATCCACGCGGCGAAGCTGCACAACCTGCGCGGTGTCGACGTGCGCGTGCCGCTGGGCCGGCTGGTCGTCGTCACGGGCGTCAGCGGCTCGGGCAAGTCGACGCTGGCGCGCGACATCTTGCACGACAGCGTGCGTTCGCTGCTCGGCAAGCGCGGCAACCCGGTGGGCTGCGCGCGCATTGCCGGCATCGAGCTGCTCGACCGCGTGCTCGAGGTCGACCAGACGCCGATCGGCAAGACGCCGCGCTCCTGCCCCGCAACCTATGTCGGCGCCTGGGATCACGTGCGCAAGCTGTTCGCGGCGGCGCCCGACGCAAAGCTGCGCGGCTACGGCGCGGGGCGCTTCTCGTTCAACACCGCCGGCGGGCGCTGCGAGGCCTGCGAGGGACAGGGCGTGCGGACGATCGAGATGAGCTTCCTGCCCGATGTGAAAGTGCTGTGCGACAGCTGCGGCGGGCGCCGCTTCAACAGCGAGACGCTGGCCGTCGGCTGGAACGGCCGCAGCATCGGCGACGTCGTCGCGATGAGCATCAGCGAGGCGGTGGGCTTCTTCCGCGCGCAGCCGACGCTGCATCACATGTTCGGGCTGCTCGAGGAAGTCGGACTCGGCTACCTGACATTGGGACAGCAGAGCCCGACGCTGTCCGGCGGCGAAGCGCAGCGCCTCAAGCTGGTCACCGAACTTGCGAAGGTGCAGCCGGAAGCGCAGCGCCGCGCCGGCGCACGCGCGCCGCGCACGCTGTACGTGCTGGATGAACCCACGGTCGGCCTGCACATGGCGGACGTCGAGAAGCTGCTCGGCGTGCTGCAGCGGCTCGTCGACGCCGGCAACAGCGTCGTGCTGATCGAACACAACCTCGACATGATCGCGGCCGCCGACTGGATCATCGACATGGGCCCCGAAGCCGGCGCTGGCGGCGGGCAGCTGGTCGCCGAGGGCACGCCGCAGGCGCTGGCTCGCGCGGCAGCGCGCCGCAGCCCGCGCGCGCGCCGCGGCGCCGTCTCACACACGGGCGCGGCGCTGGCCGAGTTCCTCGCCACGCGCACGCTGGAGTAACCATGGGCCACGGACTCGTCTGCTGGAAATGCGGTGCCTCGCTCGAGGAGTACTCATTGCCGCTGCGTCGACTCGAGGAATGCCGCGCCTGCCGCGCGCAGCTGCATGTCTGCCGGATGTGCGTCGAGTACGACACCCAGTACGCGAAGCACTGCCGCGAACCGACCGCCGAGGAAGTGCGCGCGAAGGATCAGGCCAATTTCTGCGACTTCTTCAAGCCGAAGCCCGGCGCTTATGATGCGGGTGGAATGGACGCGGCCGCGAAAGCGCGCGCGGAACTCGAGCGGCTGTTCGGCAAGTGACGCTGCGCCGGGTCAGCCGCGCAGCTTCTCGCTGAGCCGGTCGAGCAGCTTCGAGAACGTCGAGTTGCGCGGTTCGCTGCGCCGCGCGCCACTGCCGAGATCGAGCCGCACGCCCGTGCCGTTGTCGATCGACAGCTGGCTGGCGCCGAGGATTTCGAGCGTCTCTTCGAGTGTCTGCGGGGAACCGCGCGGCCGCCCCTGGCGGCGCGGCGCGGCCGACTCTGCCGTGGCAGGCGGCGCTGTCGCCACGGGTTCGCTGGCGCGCGCGGCTTCAGGATCCGCCAGCGGTTGCTGGCTGCGCGACAGCGCGGCATCGACGGCGTCGTCGATCAGCTCGATCGCGTCGTCATCCTTCGCGATCGCAGGCGCGCTCGCGCGCGACAGCTCGATGGCGCCGACCTGGGTCGCGTCGCCGCGCTCCTTCGCGCTGACCGGCACGACCGCGACCGTCGCGAACTCGGACCGGATATACAGCGCGACCTGGCGCGCCGCGACGGCATCGCTGAAGAACCCGAGTCGCAGGCCATACCACTTGCGGCCGTCGCGATTGCCTTCGATCTTGTAGAGCGTGTAGGCGTTGAAGATCGCGAGCGGCGGCACGCGGTCGAGGTCGATCGGCGATACCGACCACTCGAGCTGCACCGCGAAGTGCACGGCAGCATCGCGGCTGAGTTGCGATTTGATGTCGCGCCAGGTCTGCGTGTCGTCCGGGCTCAGCAGCCGGATGTCGGCTTCGCTGCGTGGCGTGGCCGTGGCAGGCGCTGCCGCCGCGGACTGTGCCATGGAGTTGGCGCGGCGCGTCTCGAGAATGCGCAGCACCTGGCTGTCGCTCAGTTCGACGCGCTTCGGCGGCACCGCAGCGGCACCGGTAGCAACGGGCGGCGCCGCTGCGGTCTGGCGCGCTGCAGGGGGCGGCGCGGCGGCGCGCGCAGACTGCGGCGGTGCGCTGGCCTGCGGCGGCGCGCTGGCCTGCGACGGTACGTTGGCCTGCGGCGGTGCGCTCGCCCGCGGCGGCGCGCTGGCCTGTCGAGGCGCACTGATCTGCGGCCTGGCGTGGGTCGGCGCAGCGGCTGCCGGCCTCGCCGGCGGCACGGGCGACGCGGGCGACGCGGGCGCGTGATCGAGCGAGTCGAGCACTTCGCGGACGTTGGAAGGCGGTACTCGCGGCGCAGCAGGCGCAGGGGCTGCGCGCCGCTCGACCACCGGCGCTGCCGTGGTCTGCGCGGGTGATGCGGGCGCCGCGGCCTTTGCAGCGGGCTTGGCAATGGTACTGGCGGCAGTGCTGGCGGGCGTACTGGCGGCGGGCGGCTTCGCGGCAGCTGTTGCAACCGGCGGCGGCACCACAGGCTTGGTTGCCGAGGTGGCCGCTGTGTCCGCGCGCTGCGCGAGCCGCTTGCCGGGCGCCTCGCCAACCCACGCCGCGGGGTAAAGATCGCGGATCAACGACAGCAGCTGCTCGGCTTCGTCGCGGGTTGCGAAGTAACCCATGTGCAGCCGGAAGCGCTCGCGACCTTCTTCGCGGCGGCGACTGACGAAGAACGTGAAGCGCGCGAGCTCGGGTGCAGTCGGTCGCGACAGCGCCATGGGCGTGGTCGAGGCGCACAAATTGATGACGTAGGGACCCGTCGCCGCAGACGGCGCGCCGCGCACAGCCGATGTCGTCGGTTGCGTCATGTTGGTTCCCTGGATTACTGGCCCTGATGAGTGGCAAACGTGCAGCGGCAGATTCGCCTTCAACTCACGGGTGTCAGTGTCGAAGTGAACGCCGACCGCGTCAAGCGACAAGCATGTGTCGGTGTTCACAGTCAGCGGCAGCGCCGCGCTGCGTCGCCGAACGGCGACAATACATAATGCAGGCGAACGCCGTCAGCGCGCGTGACTCGATGCTGCAGCGTCGATCCAGAATCTACCGGCGCCGACGAATCGCTCGCGGTACCACGGCAGTTCGAAGCGCGCACGCTCGACGCCGCGGCCACGCCCGGGCGCGTGCAGGAAAAACCCCGCGCCATCGTAGATGCCGACGTGATCGATCTCGGCGCCGCGCATGCGGAAGAACAGCAGATCGCCGGCGCGCAGCGCCTCGAGCGGCACCGGTCGCGCAGCCTCGCGCTGCGCGGCCGCCGTGCGTGGCACGCGGATGCCGAGGCGCGAATGGCTGAACAGCACGAGCCCGCTGCAATCGAACGCGTCGGGTCCTTCCCCGCCGAAGCGATAGGGCGCACCGAGCTGCAGTGCAGCCATATCGAACAGCTGCTGCCCGATGTGCAGGGTGTGTGCTGCCGGCGGCGGCGGGATCGCATCGCCCGCAGGCGGCTCGGGAATATCGACGACGGGGGCGCTCGCGCAGCCGGCCAGCAGCAGCGCGAGCACGACTGCCTGGGCGTTGCGCGCGAGCGCGCGGCTCACGTTCAGCCGGCCTCGCGCATCGGTTCAGCGACACCGTCGCCGTCGCGTCCGCGGCGCGCGGCCAGCAGCGCCGTCACATCGGCGACTGGCAGCGGTTGCGCCAGATAGAAGCCCTGCGCGATGTCGCAACCGCGCTCGCGCAGGAAGTCGAGCTGCTCGACGCGTTCGACGCCCTCGGCCACCACTTCCTTGCCGAGCGCGTGCGCCATCGAGATGATCGTGCCGGCGAGCGTCGACGATGAATCGTTGCCCGGCACTTCTTCGAGGAAGGATCGATCTATCTTGATCACGTGTATCGGGTGCTGCCGCAGATAGTTCAGCGAAGAATACCCGGTTCCGAAGTCATCGAGCGCAAGCCGCACGCCCAGCTCGGCCAGCTGACGCATCGCCGCACCGGCGGCATCGTCAGCGAACACGGTTTCGGTCATCTCGATCTCGAGCAGCGACGGCTGGATGCCGTACTTGTCGAGCACGCGCCGGACCGACCGCGCGAAATCCGCCGACTTCAGCTGCTGCACGGAGACGTTCACGGCGAAACGCGCCGGCGCGATGCCCTGCTCGCGCCAGATCGCGAATTGCGAACAGGCGGCATCGAGGACCCAGCCACCGATGTCGACGATCAGACCGCTGGTCTCCGCTGCCGGGATGAATTCCTGCGGCGACCGAGTGCCATCGCGCGGCGTCTGCCAGCGCAGCAGCGCTTCGAGGCCGACCAGGCTGCCGTCCGCGAGACTGTACTGCGGCTGGTAATACAGCGAGAACTCGCGCCGGCGCAGGGCGCGGTACAGGCCGCTGTGACTGGTCTCGAAGCGGCTCAGCATCAACCTGCGATCGAAGAACACGGCACGGCCGCGCCCCAGCTCCTTGGCCCGGTACATCGCGCGGTCGGCATTGCGCAGCAGGTCGTCGATCGCGGCGCCGTCATCCGGGAA
>JBIITU010000218.1:0-5820 GCA_044340335.1 Steroidobacteraceae bacterium | reverse complement strand
TCGCGGCCCCCGAGATTGACCGGCACACGGATCGAATCGATGATCCGCTCCGCCACGACGGCGGCGGATTCGGAGTCCGCGACATTGCGCAGGATCACCGTGAACTCGTCGCCGGCCAGGCGCGATACCGTGTCGCCTTCCTTGACGCAGGCACGCAAGCGCTGCGCGACGATCTGCAGCAGCTGATCGCCCGCGGCGTGCCCGACCGAGTCGTTGACCCGCTTGAAGTGGTCGAGGTCGATGTACAGCAGCGCGCCGCGCGCACGACCGTCGCTGACCGCAGCCAGCTCCTGCTCGAGGCGGTCCCGGAACAGCAGGCGGTTTGGCAGCGATGTCAGCGGATCGAAGTGTGCCTGGCGGTACAGTCGCTCCTCGCGCGCCGTCTTCGACAGCGCGATCGCGAGGCGCTCGGCAAAACCCGCGCCGCGGCGGGCAACGATCGGATCAGCCGCGGGCGCGTCGGCGAAGCCAATGGTCAGCACCGCAGCGAGCCGCGAACCGACGATCATCGGCCATACCCAGAAGAACTCCGAGCCCAGCTCCCGCAGCGGCGCCAGGAAGCTGTGGCGCAGTTCCTCGCAGCGCGCGACAGTGATGGCCTCGTCGGCCGCGACCAGGCTGTCGATCATGTCCGGGTCGAACTCGACGCGCGCGACCGGCAGATCCAGCGGCGCTGCCGCAGCCACGTAGACCCGCGCGTGCGTCGGTGAATCCGTATCCAGCAGCGCAATTCCCACGGTGTCGCAGCGCGTCACGCCGTTGACCCGCCGCAGTATGGAATCGAGCACCGGTTCGAGCTCTGTCGCACCCAGCAATTCACGATCTATGTCTGCCAGCATCTGCAGCGCGCGGACCTCGTCATCGAGGCGCGCTGCGGCGCTGTTGATCGCGGCTGCGACACCGCGCAGTTCGTCGGGGTGCCGAGCCACGTCGAGCGGCCGCCAGTCACTGCGCCCGACTCGCCCGACAGCGGCCTGCAGGCCGTACAGTGCCGGCAGGTAACGTCGCGCCAGCGCCAGCACGCCAGCGAGCAGCAGCACGACCGCCAGCGTCGCGGCGGCAAGCGGCGGTGCCCACAGCGACGCGGCAGCGCTGATCAGCTGTGGCGCAGGCGCATGCACCGCGACCGTCCACGGGGCGTCGATCTGCAGCGTCGACGGACCCCGCAGCGGCGCAGCCTGCCCTTGCCATTCCTCGCGTCGCACAGTCCATGCGAGCGCCCGTGCACGCGGCTCGCGCCGGGCGGCGGCGACGGTGGCATCCTCGGCCACGGATGCCGCGTACGGCGCGTCGATGACGGCCGTCGCGCGCCGCAGCAACGTCCCGTGACTGTCGACGACCAGCGCATCGCGCTGCGCCGAATCGAAGTCCTGCCACAACCAGGCTGGGGCGATCTCGAAGTACGCCAGTGTCGTGCCGACCCCGTTGCCGGTGCCGAGACGGCGGGCGATGTAGACGACGGCGCCGTCGGCAGCGCGCGGCAGCGCGACGAGCGCGCTGCGATGCTCGGCCCCGCGCAGCTTGACCAGCGGCAGTGCTTCGAGATCGGCGCTGTCCATGCGCAGGCTGGCAAACACGCCCGAATCCCGGACTGCAGCCCGCAGCACTTCCGACGCTACGCCCGAGTGTGCGCTGACCAGCACCGCGGCGAGCGAATCGGCTGCGGCAACGCGCGCAGCGACTGCCTGCGCCAGTGCCTGGCTGTCCGCAGCGAGAGCGGCCAACTGCTGCGCGCGTCGCTGCCCGACCTGCTCATGCGCCTGGAAGACGGCGAGCAGCAGCAGCGGCAACAGGCTGCCAACGGCGAGCAGGCCCGCGAGTCGCCTGCCGAGACGACTCCAGACCAGTGGATTCAGCGAACGCATGGTGGCTGTGATTTAACGATAGACTGGTGTCGCAGATCGTCGACTCGATCACCATCCAGCGCAGCACCCCGGCGCATCGCCGTGTTCACGTGAACTCCGTCACATCCACGACCCAACCCAGCTTCGACGCGCAGGTCGCCGCGACCCAGCGAGTGCTGCGCTGGGTACTGGGCTGCTACGCGCTTTTCGTGATCTGTGCGTCGCTGTATCCGTTCACGTTTGCGCCGCCGGATCCGCTCCAGCCCGGGCTCGATGGCCTGACTCGCTGGCGCTCACCCACACGACGCGACCTGATCATCAACCTGCTCGCCTACGCCCCGCTGGGCTGGTTGCTGGCGCATCTGCTCAGGCCGCGGGTCGGCCGCGTGGTGGCACTGGGATTGGCCTGTGTCAGCGCAGCGGCACTGTCGCTGACTATAGAAGTGCTGCAGCACTGGGTAACGGTGCGAGTGCCCAGCCTGGCCGACTGGACGCTGAATTTCATGAGCGGAGCGACTGGCGCGTTGCTCGCGATCGCCCAGCCGGAGCGCGAATCCTCGGCGGTCGCGACTCGCCTGCGCCGCCTGCAGGTCAGTCCGGCGCTCGCGCTGCTGCTCGTCCTGTGGGTGGCGGCCCACGCAGCGCCGTTCATGCCGCGCATGCGGTCACGCCTGATCGATGCGGCCTGGCAGGCAGCACTCGAGGCGAACCTGGATCTAGCGCGCTTTGCGACCCATGTCGCGAGCGGGCTCGTGCTCGCGGCGGTGCTGCGCACACTCGTCCGGCGCGATGCGTTCTGGCCGCTGTTCTTGGCTTTTCTCGGCGGGTCACTGCTGGCGCGGCTGCTGTTCATCGGGCAGGCGTTGACACTCGATCAGGTGTTCGCCGCGATATTCGTGATCGCCGCGACCGCGTGGTTGCGCCGACGCGGGCATCGCAGCGCGCAGACACCGCTGTTCCTGATGATCATCGCAGCGCTGCTGATCGCGGGCACCGCACCATGGCAGTTGTCCGCAAGCGTCAACCCCGTGGACTGGCGGCCGTTCGGCGCGCTGTTGTCGGGCCGCGAGTCGGCCGACATCACTGGCCTGCTGCTGCATGTGTTCCTGTGGGTCGGTGCCGTCTGGGTAGGCGCAGGAAGTCGCTACGGCTTGCGCGGCACCGCGATGCTGCTCGCGAGCCTGAGCATCGCCATCGAAGTCGCGCAGTGCTTTCTCGCTGGCCGGGTCGCCGACCCGACCCATCTGCTGCTGGTGCTGTACGGTACGATGCTGGTGCAGGCCGCGCAGGCCATTGACGATCCCGCTGTCGCCGGTTAGCGTCGCGCCGTTCATTCAACGGAGGTTCACATGGCGAAGTCGAAGCGCACGGTGCTGCGCAGCAGCTCAGGCAAGAAGCTCTATGCGGTCCGTGACAAGACCGGCGAGTTCAAGGACATCCAGAGCTACGCCCGCGCCCACGCTGCCGACATGCGGCGCACGAGCAAAGCCGAGACCACTGCCAAGGTTGCGACGAAGGCCAAGGCCAAAGCCAAGACCAAGGCAAAGGCGAAGGCCAAAGCAAAGAAGACGGTCGCCAAGAAGAAGTAGCGCCCGCCCCGGGGGCTGCGTCCGACGACGCCTCCCCCGGGTTTGAATCCATCCACCACGCCACCGCGAAGTACGGCTCATGGACAGAACCATCCTCCGCCTCGTGTTCGGTTTCATTTTCGTGACGCTGCTCGCCTACACGAGTTTCGCGAGCACGCAGCAGCCCGTCTGGGAGTGGCGCGGGCTGCTCGACGGCCCGGATCGCTGGTGGACGATCGCGACGCTGATCGACGCGTATTACGCGTTCATGACCTTCTATGTCTGGGTGTTCTACAAGGAGCAGCGCTGGCTGCCCCGGATCGGCTGGTTCATCGGCATCGTGTTGCTCGGCAATATGGCGATGGCCGCCTACGTGCTGCTGCAGCTGGCCCGACTGCCGCCGGGCGCGCCGACGGCAAGCGTGCTCAGCACGCGCAATCCCTGACGGCGGCTCGAGTCTCGCGGGTGCGTGACTTCCTGCAGCGCCGGCTGGTCGCGCCGATACTCGCGCTCCTCAAGCAAGGCATCAGCCCCGCGAAACTCGCGCAGTCACTGGCCTTCGGCACGGGCGTCGGCATCTTCCCGGTGCTCGGCGTTCCGACTCCCGCACTGACGGTGCTCGCTCTGTGGCTGCGCCTGAACATGCCGGCCATCCAGCTCGTCAACTACCTGGTCTCGCCGCTGCAACTGGTGCTGATCATTCCGTTCGTCCGCGTCGGTGAGTGGCTCACCGGCGCGCCGCCGCAGCCGCTGACCGTCAGCGCCGGCCTCGAGATCCTCGGGCAGGGCGCGTGGCAGGCGATCGTGATACTGTGGGACGCGATAGTGCACGCCGCGATCGGGTGGATCGCGATTGGCCCGTGGCTCATCTGGCTGCTCTACCGGATCTGCCTGCCGCTGATGACCCGGGCTGCGGCGCGCATGGCTAACACGGGATCCACCACACCGCCATGAACTCGACCGTTGCCGATTCATCCTCGCCCTCGTTCTCGATGCGCATGCTCGAGAGCGACCGCGTACCCGATTGGCTGATCCGCAGCCGCATCCGCACCCTGCTGGGCCAGCGCCTCGCCGAAGAAGACAAAGGCGATCCCGAGCGCCAGCAGGCGCACCTGATGGAGCTCGTGCGTCGACTGCGCGAGAGTCCGATCGCGATCAATACGGCGGAAGCGAATGCGCAGCATTACGAGGTGCCGACCGAGTTCTACCTGCAGGTGCTCGGCAAGCACCTCAAGTATTCGAGTTGCTATTTCGACTCCTTCGACATCGCGCGCGCCGCCTCCAATCTCGACGCAGCCGAGGCGCGCATGCTGCAGCTGACCTGCGAGCGGGCGCGCCTCGCCGATGGCGAGCGCATCCTCGAACTCGGCTGCGGCTGGGGTTCGCTGTCGCTGTGGATGGCCGAGCATTTTCCGCGAGCGCGCATCACGGCGGTGTCGAACTCACGGACCCAGAAGCAGTTCATCGATGCACGCGCCGCCGAGCGCGGCCTGTCGAACCTCGAGATCGTCACCTGTGACGTCAATCGGCTCGAGTTCCCGGTCGGCACCGCTTTCGATCGCGTCGTGTCCGTCGAGATGTTCGAGCACATGCGCAACTACGAGACGCTGCTCGGCCGCGTCGCGTCGTGGATGGCGCCGCGGGCGACGCTGTTCGTGCACATCTTCACGCACTCGCGCTTCGCCTATCCGTTCGAGGTTCGCGATGAGTCCGACTGGATGGCGAAGTACTTCTTCACCGGCGGCATCATGCCCAGCGACGACCTGCTGCATTACTTCCAGCGCGACGTGCGACTGGTCGATCACTGGCATGTCGACGGACGCCACTACCAGCTGACCGGCGAAGCCTGGCTGCAGAACATGGATGCGCATCGCGCCACGCTGATGCCGGTCCTCGAGCGAGCCTATGGTGCCGACCAGGCGTTGAAGTGGTGGGTGTACTGGCGCGTCTTCTTCATGTCCTGCGCCGAACTGTGGGGCTATGGCGCCGGTCGCGAGTGGCTGGTGTCGCATTACCTTTTCGAGAAACCCTGATTCCGCGGAGTCTCCGATGAATCTGCGCCTCTCCCGCCGCACTGCGGCCGCAACGCTGGGCCTGCTGCTGTGCGCCGGGGCCGCTGCTGCGGCCGAGCCGACGCCGCCCGCCGCGCCGCCCGCGGAACCGCCGGCAACGCAACCGGCGGTCGATGAGCGCCTCGCGGCCCACCAGGAGTTCCAGCGCGCGTTCGAAGCCCGCGATTACGCGGCTGCGCGCGCCGCAGCGGAACGGGTCGTCGTGCTGGCCGAGCAGGTCCATGGCAGCGACAGCCGTGAGCTGGTCAATCCGTTGTCGAACCTCGGTGCTGCGCATTACCGGCTGGGTGAACACCCGGCGGCCGAGGTCGCCTTCGCACGCGCCGTGCGCATCAT
>JBIITU010000271.1:0-4906 GCA_044340335.1 Steroidobacteraceae bacterium | reverse complement strand
GACCGACCGCTCGGCACTGCTGGCCGAGTTGCTGGCGGGCCTGCGGACCGAATCACGCGATTTTCACTGAGCGCGGCGTTTGCCCGCCTTGCCGGCACGCGGCTTGCCGCCGCCGCCACCGTCGCTGCCAGCGTCGTCACCGGCGTCAGCGCCATCACCGATGTCGTAATCGTCGAAATCGCTGGTCAGTTCCGCGGTGCGCTTCTCCTCACGCAGGCGCTCGAGGCGGCGCCACGCCGGATCGCCCAGCTTCTGGCCGCGGCGGCGCGCCTGGTCCATGTCGCGCATGACGCGATCGACATCGACATACTCGTTGGTCTCGGGAACGTCCTCGACCTCGTCTTCTTCGAACTCGTCGGATTCGGGTTTTTCGCTCATGACCACTTGATGACGGTCGCAGGCACGGTTGCGCGACCTCGACGCGCGGAATTTATTTCGTCTCCGCGCCCCTTGCAACGGGGGCGTGGCAACGGGGACGTGCGCTTCAGCGGATCAGGGTGTTCATCTCGAAGATCGGCATGAGCATTGCAAAGACGATGCCCATGACGAACAGGCCCATCAGCACGATCAGACCGGGGCCGAGCAGACCGACGAAGGCGGTCAGGATGCCGTCAAGCTCGCGCTCCTGGCTGATCGCGGCGCGCTCGAGCATGGATTCGAGCTCACCGCTGGACTCGCCGCTCGAGATCAGGTGGATGGTCATCGGCGGAAACAGCTTGCTTTGCGCCAGCGAGCGGCCGATCGGCGCGCCCTCGCGCACGCGCTCGGCCGCCTCGTCGACGGCCTCGCGCATGGGCAGATTCGAAACGACCTCGCTCGCGATCCGCAGCGCGTCGAGCACCGGTACGGCGCTGCCGGCGAGGATGCTGAAGGTGCGCGTGAAGCGGGCCGTGTTGAACCCCCGAACCAGGCGTCCGATGATCGGCACGGTCAGCAGCCAGCGGTGCCAGCGGCGGCGGAAATCGTCGTTGCGCAGCGCGCGGAAGAACCCGATCACTCCGAGCACCAGGGCGACCAGGATCCACAGGCCGAAGTCGCGCAGGAAGTCGCTGAACCCGATCAGCAGCTGCGTGATCAACGGCAGGGCGGTCTTGCTCGAGTCGAACACTTCGACGACCTTCGGCACGACGAACACCAGCAGGCCGGAGACGATGCCGAGGCACATGATCGTCAGCACGATGGGGTACAGCAGCGCGCCCAGGATGCGCTGGCGCAGGATGTCGCGGCTCTCGGTGTAGTCGGCGAGTCGCTCGAGCACGGCGTCGAGATGGCCCGACTGTTCCCCGGCCGACACGGTCGCGCGGTAGATCTCGGGAAAGACGCGCGGAAAGTCACCGAGTCCATCGGCGAGCGTATGCCCTTCGACGACCTTGCCGCGCACGCCGAGCAGGATGCCCTGCACGCGCGGCTTTTCGGTCTGCTGCGACACGGCGAGCAGGGCCTCCTCGAGCGGCAGGCCAGCTTTCGACAGCGTCGCGAGCTGGCGGGTCAGCAGCGCGACATCGCCGGTCGAGGCGCCGCGACCGAACGCAAAGCCGCGCTTGTCGCGCGCGGATTCGGTCTGGGCGGCAGGCGCGACATCGAGCGGCAGCAGCTGCTTCTCGCGCAGCAGGGCCCGGACATGACGCGGCGAATCACCCTCGAGCACGCCCTTGCGTTCGCGGCCGCTGCTGTCGAGCGCGGTGTAGGCGAAGGCGCCCATGGCTGTGCTGTCAGTCCTCGCGCGTCACGCGCAGGACTTCTTCGATCGTCGTTTCGCCGGCCAGCACCCGGCGTCGGCCGTCATCGCGGATCGAAGGCGTCAGCGTGCGCGCATAGCGGTCGAGTTCGAGCTCGGATGCGCCGTCGTGGATCATCGTGCGCATCGCATCGTCGATCAGCACGAGTTCGTAGATGCCGGTGCGGCCGCGGTAGCCGCCGCCCGCTTCGCGCCCGGGTCGGTACAGCACCGGCGATGGATCATTCTGGCCGAGATTCAGCAGCCGGCGTTCGTAGTCGCCGGCCTGGAACGGCTCCTTCGACTCCGGGTGCAGCACGCGCACCAGGCGCTGCGCGACCACGCCGATCAGGCTCGAGGACAACAGGAAAGGCTCGATGCCCATGTCGCGCAGGCGCGTGACCGCGCCGACCGCCGTGTTCGTGTGCAGCGTCGACAGCACCAGGTGACCGGTCAGCGAGGCCTGCACAGCGATCTGCGCGGTCTCGAGGTCGCGGATTTCGCCGACCATGACGACGTCGGGATCCTGCCGCAGGATGGCGCGCAGGCCGCGCGCGAAGGTCATCTCGACCTTGGTGTTGACCTGGGTCTGGCCGATGCCGTCGATGTAATACTCGATCGGATCCTCGACCGTCATGATGTTGCGGGTGTTGTCGTTGAGGCGCTCGAGGGCCGCATACAGCGACGTCGTCTTGCCCGATCCGGTCGGGCCCGTGACCAGCAGGATGCCGTGCGGCTTGTGGATCAGTTCGTCGACCAGGCCCTGAGTTCGAGGGTCCATGCCGAGCTGGGCGAGATCGAGGCGACCCGCCTGCTTGTCGAGGATACGCAGCACGACACGCTCGCCATGCCCCGAGGGGATGGTCGAGACGCGCACGTCGACCGCGCGACCGGCAATACGCAGGCTGATGCGGCCGTCCTGCGGCAGGCGCTTCTCGGCGATGTCGAGCCGCGACATGACCTTGATGCGCGAGACGACCAGAGGCGCCACCGCGCGCTTGCTCTGCAGCACCTCGCGCAACACGCCATCGACGCGGAAGCGCACGACCAGCCGGTTCTCGAACGGCTCGATGTGGATGTCGGAGGCGTTGTCCTTGACGGCCTGCGTCAGCAGCGCGTTGATCAGCCGGATGATGGGCGCGTCGTCGTCGCTCTCGAGCAGGTCTGCCTGCTCCGGCAGTTCCTGCGCGAGGAAGGCGAGGTCGGTCGTCTCCTCGAGGCCGCCCGCGGCGCTGGCGGCGTCGGAGCCGGCCTCATAGGCGCTGCGCAGCAATTGATCGAAGCCCTCGTCGCTGACGCGCTCGACCTTGACCGGCAGTCGCAGGAAGCGTCGCAGCTCGGCAATCGCCATCGAGGTGGCGCCCTGGCGGCACGCGCAGTGCGCCACGCCGTCGACGATCTCGCGCACCAGCACGCCGTGGCGCTTCGCGAACGCGAACGAGAGTCGTCGCGGCGCGTGCAGCGACTGCGCGGCCGCGCTCAAGGCGTCGTACCGGTGGCAGGCGCCGCGGTGGGCGTCGCGGTGGGCGTCGCTGGCGCGGTCTCGACCGCCGGGTCGGCAGCGGGAGCGGGTGTCGCTGCGGGGCGGGGCGGCGGGTCAGGCAGTTCGGGCAGTATCGGCCGGCGCGCGCCCGGCAGCAGCGGCAGGACTTCGCCGCGCGGGCCGTTGGTGCGCTGCTGTTCGCGCATGTAATTGTACTTCTGATTGGTCTCGATCGCGGTATCCGTGCCGTCGCGCAGGATCCGCGGCTTGATGAACACCATCAGGTTCGTCTTGGTCTTCTTCGCGCTGCGCGTCTTGAAGGCTTCGCCGATGATCGGGATGCGACCGAGGAAAGGCACGCGCTGCTCGCCGCCCGTCTGGCTGTCGGAGATCAGGCCGCCGAGCACGATGGTGCCACCGTCCTCGATCAGCACGTGGGTGTTGATCGTGCGCTTGTTGGTGATCAGGTCGACCGCGCCGCTGGCGGAGGCCGCGATGCTCGAGCTCTCCTGCTCGATCTTCAGCATCACCGAATCGCCTTCGTTGATCTGCGGCGTGATCTTCAGGATCGTGCCGACTTCCTGGCGCTGGATGGTCTGGAACGGGTTGACGTTGCCACCGCCGTTGTTGCCGCCCGTGTTGGTGAACTGACCCGTGACGAAAGGCACTTCCTGGGCGACCTTGATCTCGGCCTCCTGGTTATCCATCGTCACGATCGACGGCGTCGCGATGATGTTGGTGTTGGAGTCGCCGCGCAGCGCGCGGATCATCGCCGCGAAATTGATGCCCGTGCCGTTCAGGCGCCCGATGCCGATGGTCGTGCCGCGCGGCACGGCGGTCAGCGAGGCCGGATTGTCGACGGCGCGCGCCAGATCCACGACGGAAATGCCACCAATCGGTTCGATGAAACCGCCCGCCGGGATGTCGCCATCCGCGTCGGCGGCCACCCAGTTCACGCCCAGTTCCGCCGATTTGTCGGCGCTGACTTCGACGATGATGGCCTCCACCAGCACCTGCGCACGGCGGATGTCGAGCTTGTCGACGATGGTCATCAGCGATCGCATGGTCTTCGGCGGCGCGGTCATCACGAGCGCGTTGGTCTCGGGCTCCGCCCAGATCGAGGTGCTCTTGTCTGCGAGCGCCGCCGCGCCCGCGGCGGCTGCCGGCGCGGCTGTCGCGGCCGACAGCTGTTCCTTGAGCTTGCCGGCGATCTTCTCGGCGTCGGCGTAGCGCAGGTAACGCACCTGGGTGTCGCCGCCGTTGTCTAGCGGCGTGTCGAGGTGCGCGATCAGCGCCTTCGCGCGCAGTCGCAGCGTCGTGTCGCCGCTGATCAGGACGCTGTTCGAACGGTCATCGGCGACCAGCCGCACGGACGGCGCGCCGCCTTCGGCCTGCGCCTGTGCCTGTGTCAGCGACGTGACGATGCGCACGACCTCGGCGGCCGACGCGTTCTGCAGCGCGACGACTTCGACCTCCGAACTGGCGGCTTCGTCGATGCGGCGGATGATGCGCATCATCCGGTTCACGTTGTTGGCGCGATCCGAGATGATCAGGATGTTGGACGCAGGGTAAACGGCGAGGTGCGCGTACTGCGGCTGCATCGGTCGCAGGATGGGCACGAGCTGCGCGGCGCTGATGTTCTTCACGCTGACGATCTGCGTGACGATTTCGTCCGAGGTGGCGCTGACGCGGTTCGGCAGGTCGAT
>JBIITU010000270.1:0-4912 GCA_044340335.1 Steroidobacteraceae bacterium | reverse complement strand
ATGACCGACATCGCCGTGTCGGTCGGCGGCATGCGCGAGGTGATCGCGAGCCTGACGATGGAACAGACGGGAACATTCATCCGCTTCAGCGGCGAGCCGCAGCCCTGGTAGCGGCTCGCTCTGGTCGGCGTCAGCGCGAGAAATCCGCGTCGGTCAGCACCGTGCGCTTGCGGAACAGCGACATCAGGAAGCGACTGGCAGCCTTGCGCGATGTCAGCCATGCGATGCGCGCGCCTGTCTTGTCGTTAGCCAGCACGCCTTCGGCCAGGAACGGCGTGACGGTTTCGACGCGGTCCGCCAGGATGTTGTAGACGCGCTTGGTGCGCTCCCAGTCGGCGGCCGCACCGCCCATGTCGCGCTTCAGCAGGTCCGTGACGACGATGCCCGGGCTCAGCCAGCAGATCCTGATCTTGCTGTCGCGCGTCTCGGCCAGCAGCGCCTTGTTGAAATAGGTCAGCGCAAACTTGCTGGCGCCATACAGGCTCATGCCGGGCGTCGTCATGCCGTTGGAGCCGAATCCTTCCATGTTGTAGATGTAGCCGCCATCCGGCTGCGCTTGCATGCCGCGCAGCGCGACCTGGGTCGCGAGCATCATGCCGAGCAGATTGGTTTCCTGGACGATATTCACGTGCTCGGCCCGCATCTCGCCGGCGCGCTGCCGCGGGTGCGACAGGCCCGCGTTGTTGATCCAGATGTCGACGCCACCGAACGCAGCATTCGCGGTGTCCCACAGTCGTTGCAGCGCTGCGGGGTCGGAGACATCGCAGGCCGCACCGGCGATTCGACCCGATTGCACGCCGGCATCGCTGCGCAGTTCGTTCATCGCAGCCTGGACGGCCGCGTCGCTGCGACCACTGATGGCGACATCGTGACCGCGCCGCAGCAGTTCGAGCGCAAGTCCCCGCCCGATGCCGCGGGTGCTGCCCGTGATGACGATCCTGCGCGGTGCGCTTGCAGCCATGTGCCAATCCCCCTGACAGCATGCTAGAGGCTGCCCGCGCGCTGCCCCATGCGGGTCCTGAGGCCCGTCCAGTCAGTGGTCATTGCCGCGGCGCTGCGCGCCCGCCGCCAGCGCGTCGCTATCCTGCCTGCAGCGTTGTCACTGCGATCGGGGGGGCGGGTGAGTCGACAGAGCGTCATCATTACCGGCGGCACCCAGGGCCTGGGATTCGGCTACGCGCGCGAGTTCGGTCGCCTCGGTCACAACGTGCTGCTGTGCGGGCGCACGCAGGCCGCCGTGGATGCGGCCGTGTCGCGGCTCGCGCCGCTGTTTGCGGCCGGAGCGCGGGTCGTGGGGCAGGTCGCCGACACGGCAGATCTCGCGGCGCTCGAAGCCCTGTGGGCGCGCGGCGTCGCGGAATTCGGCCGGGTCGACATCTGGCTCAACAACGCCGGCTTCGCCCGCACCGGCGCGAAGTTCATCGACAACACCCCGGCAGACATCGAAGCGATGGTGCGTGCCAATGTCATCGGCAGCATCAATGCGGCCCAGGTCGCCGTGGCCGGCATGCAGAGACAGGGCGGCGGCAAGCTCTACCTGACGCTGGGCGGTGGCGGTGCCAGCGGTCGCGTCGTGCCCGGCATGACGGTGTACTCCACGACCAAGCGCGCCGTGAAGTACCTGGCCAACGCGCTGGTCAAGGAGCGGCGCGAAGCGCGCGACGACTCGATCCTGATCGGCACCATCAGTCCGGGCGTGAACATCACCGAGGGCATGGTGCGGGAACTCAACGCACTGCCAACCGGTGAGCGGGCGAAGGCGCTGCGGCAGCTCAATTTCATCGGCGAGGAAGTCGAGACCACGACGCCGTGGATCGTCGCGCGCGTGCTCGCCGACACCCGCCAGGGCAATGACATCACCTGGCTGACGACCGGCCGGATGCTGGGTCGCGCCGTGTCGATGATCTTCTCGAAACGCGACGTGCTGTCGCGCCACGGACTCAAGGCTTGAACGAAGGAATACTCCCGATGAGCAATGCCGCGCTGCAACCGTTCGTGTCCGGCGACGTCTTCGTCGCCGCCACCGTGCTCGACAACCCGGCGGACGATCATGCTGGTCGTGGCCGCATCCTGCAGCTCGGATCGGATCTCGCGCCGAAGGGCGAGCTGTCGCTGCCACAGACGACGCATCTCGTGGGGGGGCTGCGTTTCGATGCGCGCGGCGTGCTGTGGGCCTTCGACAGCCAGGAGTTCCTGGTGCTGAACATCCATCGCGACGGACGCATCGAGCTGCGCGACTTCCCGAAGCGCGCGTTCTCGCATGTGAATTTCCTGCGCGACGGTTCGCTGCTGCTCGGCGAGCACGTGGTTGGCGACAGCATAAAGCCCGAGATCCAGGCGCGCATGCACACGCGCATCGCGCACATGCCGGGCACGGCGCGCTTCGGCGACGGTCATGTGTTCCGCTTCAGCGCGGACGGGCGCCTGCTGAAGGAATACGCCACGGCCACGCATGGCGGCATGGGTGGTTTCCTCGGCGTGACGATGTCGGCGGTATCGCCCGACGAGTCGACGCTCGTCTATTGCTCCGAGACGGGGCCGCGCCTGATGCGCTACGACCTGGCGGGCGATCGGCAGCTCCCCGACCTGCAGTCGTTCGCGCCGCCGTTTCCGCCGGGGCCGCCGCCGATGTTCTTTGCGATGGCCTATGCGACCGACGGCACTCTGTACGTGCTGCGAGGTTCGGCCATCCACGTCGTTGACGCGCAGGGCACGAGCCTGCGGCTGCTGCCGCTCGAAGGCTTTGGCTGGGCGCTGATCACCTTGCAGGCGGATGGCCGGCACGCACTGGTGTCCAATTTCTTTACCGGGGAGGTCGCGCGGATCGACCTGACCACGGGCGAGAAAACGGCCAGCTTCCAGACCGGTTGTGCGAAATCGGTGGCTGGCGTTGCCGAGTACGCCGGCTGATAGAATGGCGGGATGAGTAGTTCATCCCGATCCGGCAAGGTTTACGCCGATGCCCGCTCCGCGCTCGAGGGCGTCGCCCGCGACGGCATCACCGTGATGTCCGGGGGCTTCGGCCTGTGCGGCATACCCGAGAATCTGATCCTCGCGCTGCGCGACAGCGGTGTGAAGGCTCTGACCGTCATTTCCAACAACGCCGGCGTCGACGACTTCGGCCTCGGCCTGCTGCTGAAGACGCGGCAGATCCGCCGCATGGTGTCGTCGTATGTCGGCGAGAACAAGGAGTTCGAAAGGCAGTACCTGGCCGGCGAACTCGAACTCGAATTCAACCCGCAGGGCACGCTCGCCGAGCGCATCCGCGCCGGTGGCGCCGGGATCTGGGGTTTCTATACGCGCACCGGCGCCGGCACCAAGGTGGCCGAGGGCAAGGAGACGCGCATCATCGACGGCGAGGCCTGGGTGCTCGAGCGGGGCCTGACGGCGGACCTTGCCATCGTCAAGGCCTGGAAGGGCGACACCGAAGGCAACCTGGTCTATCGCAAGACCGCGCGCAACTTCAACCCGATGATGGCGAGTGCCGGGCGCGTGACGATTGCCGAGGTCGAGCACCTGATGCAGCCCGGCGAGCTCGATCCCGACCAGATCCACACGCCGGGCATCTTCGTGCAGCGCATCTTCCAGGGCGCGGACTATCGCAAGCCGATCGAACAACGCACGGTGCGCAAGCGCGCCGCTGCCGGAGCCTGAGATGCCGTGGACGCGTGAACAACTCGCCGAGCGTGCCGCGCGTGAATTGCGCGATGGCTACTACGTGAACCTCGGCATCGGCATCCCGACGCTGGTCGCGAACTACATCCCGGCGGGCATGAACGTCGTATTGCAGTCCGAGAACGGCATGCTGGGCATGGGTCCGTTTCCGTTCGAAGGCGACGAAGACCCGGACCTGATCAATGCCGGCAAACAGACCATCACGGCGCTGCCGACCTCATCGTTCTTCTCGTCGGCCGACAGTTTCGGCATGATCCGCGGCGGCCACATCAACCTGTCCATCCTGGGTGCGCTGGAAGTGGCCGAGAACGGGGACCTCGCGAACTGGATGGTGCCCGGCAAGATGGTCAAGGGCATGGGCGGCGCGATGGACCTCGTCGCCGGCGTGCGCCGCGTCGTCGTGGTCATGGAACATTCGTCGAAGGACGGCAGTTCGAAGTTCCGGCCGCAGTGCGAGTTGCCGCTGACCGGCGCCAACGTCGTCGATCTGCTGATCACCGATCTTGCCGTGTTCGAGCGACCTGACCGGCGCGCGCCGTTCCGCCTGGTCGAGACCGCACCGGGCATCAGCCGCGAAGAGGTTCGGGCGCGGACCAGTGCCCACTACCTCGACTGATTCGCGCAGCGTTCAGTCTGCGCGGTCGCTGATCGATTCCAGCGCCGCAAGCGCCGCTCGCAGTTCTGCGCCGATCTGACGCCGCAGGTCGATCGGCTGCGGATCATGGTTCTTGTCCTGGAACAGCCGGCGCGGATCCGTGCCCGGATAACGCGGCACGACGTGCACGTGGAAGTGCGGCACGGTCTGGCCGGCGTCCACGCCCGCGTTCGTGAACACATTGAGCCCGGTCGCGCCGAAGCCGTGCAGCATGGCGCGCCCGACCCGATTCGCCTCGCGGTAGCACTCTGCGAGCAGCGCATCGTCGACATCGAGCAAGGTCGGCAGATGCGCCACCGGCACGATCAGCGTCGCGCCGCGCTCGTACTGCCGCAGGTTCACGAATGCGGCGACCCGCTCGTTGCGGCTGACGAAAACCGTCTCGGTGACGCCGTTCAGGTAGTCGCAGAACGGACAGGGGTCGGCCGTCGGCAGGCGCAGACCGACCCCTGCAAGCCCCGCTGCCGTCACTTGCGCTGCATGCGCTCGCGCACGAGCGCGCCCGCTTCCTTGTAGGTCTGCGGCAGGCGTCCCATGAAAGCGTTGGGTTGGAACACGGGTTGATACTGCTGCAGCACCGGC
>JBIITU010000269.1:0-4917 GCA_044340335.1 Steroidobacteraceae bacterium | reverse complement strand
CTCGCCAGCGGCACCTTCCGCGAGGAAGTGCGCGGCAAGGCCGCAGGCTGCATGCCCGCGCCCGAGGGCGATGCCGTGCAGCTGTCGCTGCTGACCGTGAACGGACCCACCGCCGAAGTGCTGCTCGAGGATTTCGCGGCGCTCGCGCCGGGCGACTGGCTGATCCAGAACGCTGCCAATTCGAGTTGCGGCCGCTACCTGATCCGTCTCGCCCGCATCAAGGGCGTGCGCACGGTCAACGTCGTGCGGCGCGCCGAGATGGTCGACGAGCTGCGCGAACTGGGCGGCGACGTCGTGCTGGTCGACGGCCCTGATCTGGCCGCGCGGGTCGCCGCGGCGGTCGGCGGCGCGCCGGTCAAGGTCGGCATCGACGCGGTCGCCGGTGCGGCGACCCAGCGCATCGCCGAATGCCTTGCACCGGGCAGCACGGTGGCGAGCTACGGTTCGATGTCGGGCGAGCCCTGTCACCTCGACTTCTACCTGATGTTCCGCAGGGACATCCGCCTGGTCGGCGTGGCGTTCGTGCGGCAGTTCGAGCGCCGCACGCATGAGCAGGTGCGCGACATGTATGCGCGCCTCGCGCGGCACATGGCGAGCGGCGAACTGCGCGCCAAGATCGCCGGCGTCTATCCGCTCGAGCGCGTCGTCGACGCCTGCGAGCGCGCCGGCCGCACCGGTGCCGAGCGCGATGGCAAGGTCGTGATCAGCTTCAGTTGACGAGGATGACCTTGCCGAAGTGCGTGCGCGCATCGACCATCGCGTGCGCGCGGGCGAGTTCGGCCATCGGCAGCACGGTGTCGACGACGGCCGTGTAACGCCCGGCGGCGAACGCCGGCACGGCGACGTCGCGGAACGTCTGCATGGTCTCTGGCAGGAAGCGCGCGCTCGACGAGATGCTCATTGCCGACAGCCGCAGGTTGCGCGTGCCGATGTTCAGGCTGAAGCACACCTGCCGGCCGCCGGTGCTGCCGTACATCACGATGTGGCCCTCGGCGGCCATCGAGTCGAACAGCGATGCCGCGGTTTCTTCGCCGATGGTCATCAGGCCGATGTCGATGCCGTGGCCGGCGGTCGCCTGCATGACCGCCGCCGCGACGTCGCTGGTCTTGTAGTTCCAGGCCGCATCGGCACCCGCCGAGCGCGCGCGGGCGCATTTGTCATCGCGGCTCGCGGTGCCCGATACCCAGGCGCCGCGCGAACGCGCGATCTGCAGTGCGGCGCTGCCGACACTGCTTGCGATCGCTTCGATCAGCACGCGCTGGCCGGGCTGCACGGCGGCGACGGTCACGAGGGCATGCCAGGCCGTCAGCCAGCCGACCGGGATGGCGGCGCCCTGCTCGAAGCTCAGGCTGTCGGGCAGCGGCAGCGCATGTTCGGCATCGAACAGCACGTGGGTGGCGTGCGAGCCGCGCGCACGGCCGAAGACGCGGTCGCCGACCGCGAAGCCGCTGACGCCCGGCCCCACCGCCTCGACGACGCCGGCGGATTCCATGCCCATGACGAACGGCAGGGTCTGGCCCGTGTAGGTGCCGGCGCGCATGCGCGTCTCGGCGAAGTTGATGCCGGATGCGTGCACGCGCACGCGCAGCTGGCCCGGCCCGGGCGCAGGCGTCGGCAGCTCCGTCCATTGCATGACGTCGACGCCACCGAACTCGCGGACCAGCCAGCCGTGCATGGGCGCGGGGCGCGTCAGCGCCGGCCGGACAGGAAAGCCTGCATCGCGGCGAGGTATTCGTCGATGAACGGGCCCGCAACCGGATCCTGCTTCAGGTGCGCGTGCCAGGCCGCGAGCTTGGGGCGTCCTTCGTACAGGTTCGTGATGCCGAAGGCGCCGACGACGCCGCTCATCATCAGCAGGCAGGGCAGCATCGCGCAGTCCGCCTGGCTCGGCGCGGCGCCGATCGCATAGGGGCCCGGTCCCATGAAGTGCTCGAGATCGGCGAGCCCCTTGCGCAGGCCGGCGGTCGCGGTGTCGACTTCGGCGGCATTGCGCTGCGCCGGGTTCATGTTGCGGAAGAAACCGCCGCCGTGCGACATCACATACAGATCGGTGATGCGGCCGAGCAGGCGGCTCTGCGCGCGATCCATCGCGTTGCCGGGCAGCAGCGACTTCGCCGGCTGCGCGTCGTCCAGGTACTCGAGGATGATCATCGATTCGGCCAGGTAGCGGCCGTCGTCCTCGAGCGTCGGCATCTTGCCCATCGGATTCATGCGCAGGAACTCGGGCGACTTGATCCCGCCACCCGGCGGCGCTTCCGGTGCCAATGCCAAACCCTTCCAGCGGGCGGCCAGCGCAACGCGGGCGACATAGGGCGAAACGAGACTTCCGTACAGCTTCATGCGCGATCCTCCGGAGCGGCCCTGTTGGTTTGGTATGGTTGCCGCGATCGGCGGGAACTATGCGGGTCCGTTCCGATCAACGTCAACGGCGCATCGATTCCGGAGCACACGATGGTCAAGTCCAAGCGCGGCGCGCAGGAAGCCGCAGGCCCGCGACTGCGGCGCAGTTATTTCGAATGCCGCTACGGCCAGCTGCACATGCACCACGCGATACCGGCGGGCGGCGGCTTCGACGAAGGCACGACCCTCCTTTGCCTGCACCAGAGCCCGATGTCCGGGCGCGTGTTCGAGCGCTTCCTCGCGCTGGCGGGCGGCGCGCGCGCGATCTACGCGCCCGACACGCCGGGCTATGGCGAATCCGATGCGCCGCCGCAGAAGCCTGCGATCGCCGACTACGCCGCCGCGATGCTCGATTTCATCGACAGCATGCGCTTTCGCAAGATCGACCTGCTGGGGTACCACACGGGTTCGGCGATCGCGGCCGAGATCGCGATCGCGCGGCCCGAGCTCGTGCGCCGCATCGCCATGGTCGCCGTGCCCGTGCTCGACGACGCCGAGCGCGCCGCGTTCCGTGCCCAGCCCTGGCCCACGGAGATCCGCGAGGACGGCGCCCACCTCGCCACCGAATGGCAGCGCAGCCTGCGCTGGCGCGGGCCTGGCGTCACCCTCGAGCAGGTCGCCGCGTCGTTCGCGGAGAAGCTCGGCAACGGGCCCAATGCCTGGTGGGGCGCGAACGCCGTGATGGACTGGCCGGCGCGCGAGCGCTTGCCGCTCGTGCGCCAGCCGACGCTGGTGCTGCGGCCGAAGGACGACCTCTGGGACGCGACCGCGCGCGCGCACGGCCTGCTGCCCGATGCACGCTTCGTCGACATGCCCGATTTCGGCTTCGGCCTGTTCGACGTTGCGCCGGAAGCGGTGGCCGGCCAGGTCGCCGAGTTCCTGCGCGACTGAATCACGCAGCGGCGCGGGCCGCTGTGCCGCGCTCACTGCGGTAGTGCGACCTGCCAGTAAGCGCGCTCCTGGCCCAGCAGCCACAGCGCGGCGCGGTGCCGCTCCTGCACGCGGCGCAGCGTTGCGAACAACTGCACCGGCGCGAGTTCGCGCAGCGCGAGCCCGCCGATGGCCAGGTCCCCATCGCGCAGTTCGCAGGGTGTCACATCGGGCGGCCAGGCGTGCTCGGTCGCGCTGAAGTGCTGCATCGACACTGCGGCCTCGGGGTGGCGCGTGTGCTCGAGCAGCCGCCAGTGCACGGCACCGAGCGCATCGAGCAGCGCCATGACCTGCTCGCGCGGCCGCAGGCGCGCGCGCATCCCGAGTTCCGCGCCTTCGGTCTCGAGCCAGCCCAGCGCGGCCGCCACGGCGGCGCCGTCCGCGTCGCTGTCGAAGGCCGGCAGCGCGCAGCGTTGCAGCGCCCAGCCGATGACGGCGGCGGCTTCTGCCTGCGCGGCAAAGCGCTCGCGCGCTGGAGTCGGCAGGGCGCCCGGCGCCGCTGCCAGCATGGCGGCCTCGTCGGGCTCGAGCTCGGCGTCGTGGCCGTGCGCAGCGAGCCAGTCGCCCGCGAGCTGGAGCAGCTCTGCGGCGGCGGTCGTGTCGTCATGCCCCTCGAGGTCGACCCGCATGGCGGCCGCGCAGGCGACGCAGCCGCGCGCGGCGATGCGCTGCAGCGGCGGCGGCGAGGCCAGCAGGCCGAAATGCGGTTTCATCTCCGGGCCGTTCCCGAGGCGCTTCATGCGGGCACCTGGGTCGAGAGCAGGCGTGAGCGACGCCACAGCAGCCACAGCACCACCGCCAGAAGCGGCGCACTGGCGAGGTTCAGTGCCTGCCAGCCGATGGTCTCGATCGCCGTGCCGGCGAGCAGCGACGCCATGCCCTGCGAACCGAACACGGCCAGATCGTTGCAGCCCTGGGCGCGAAAGCGTTCGCTGGCCGCATAGGTCGTGGTCAGCAGCGTCGTGCCCGCGACGAACAGCAGGTTCCAGCCCAGCCCGAGCAGCACCAGACCCGAAAAATAGTGCACGAACTCGTGGCCGACCAGCGCGCTGATGACGATGCAGGCGACCATCGCGGCGATGCCCCAGCGCATCATGCCGGCGATGCCGAGCCGCTGGATCAGCCAGGGACTCGCCAGCGACGGCAGGTACATCGCGAGCAGATGCGCCGTGATCACGCCGGTGGTCGCGCCACTCGAAAAGCCATCGTGCACATGCATGCTGATCGGCGTGGCGGTCATGATGAAGCTCATGACCGCGTAGCCGGCGATGCCTGCGGCGACAGCGAGCTGGAAGTCGGGCTGGCTTGCAATGGCGCGCAGCGGCCGCGCGCTGTGGCCGACGTCGAGCGGCGTCGGCGCACTGTCCGGCAGCCGCGTCAGTAGCAGCGCGCCGGCAACGCAGATGAACGCCAGCACGACGTACGAGCCGGTGTACTCGGGCCAGCCGCCGAGATGCCGCGCGGCGGTGCCCAGCGTCGGCGCGATGATGGCCGCTGCGAGCGTGCCGAGCAGCACGGTCGCGACGGCCTGGCCGGAACGTTCTGGCGTCGCGTACTCGACTGCGGCGAAGCGGTATTGCTGCACGA
>JBIITU010000400.1:0-3288 GCA_044340335.1 Steroidobacteraceae bacterium | reverse complement strand
AATCGATCGGAAAGCGAAATCCTGCGTTCGCAGCAGAGATATCAGCGAGTCAGGTGGAGTTACAGAACGAGATTCGTGTGGTCGTCGAGAAGTATGCCCAACCGGCTGCGGAACCTGGCAGTGCGACTCCCCGGGGAAACGGCGGTGATGAGTCGGCGTTCTCAAGTAGTCGGTAGGTTCGTTCCATCTGGCCAAGGAAGCTCCCATGACCGCAGTGCTCAGGGCTTTGTTGCTGATGAGCGTTTTCGTGTCCCCGCTGGGTATTGCCCAGGATGTGGACCGCACTACGTCCCCTGACGTCGCAGCGGGGTCTGTGCCGGGCGCGCCCAGCCTTCATGAGGTCATCGCATCAGTCAGCAGCAGTACCGGCAAGCGCTTTCTGCTCGATCCTCGAGTCCGCGCGAACGTAGGCCTGGTGGGTCTGAAGGCCCGTGACGTTAGCTACCCCGTGCTGCTGAAGATCCTCAGGGTCCACGGATACTCAGCATATGAGCGAGATGGCGTAGTTGTCGTAGTGCCAGACGCCTTTGATCGACAAACGGCGACGCCCTTGGTTTCAGCTGACGGTCTTCGGGCTTCCGATGACGAGGTTGTCACGATGATCGTGCCACTCAAGAGCATCAGCGCCGGGCAACTAGTGCCAATACTGCGACCGCTGATGCCACAGTCGGGTCACTTGGCGGCGGCAATCGATCGAAACGCACTCGTGATCGTGGACCGGGCCGACAACGTGCGCCGGATAGTCGAGATGGCGAGGACGTTGGACAGGCTTCCCGCGACTACAGTTCCAGCGCCTACTTCCGGTGAGCCGAAGGCCAAATAAACCAAGTCGGGAGAATTGCGCGGTGGTTCAGGTCGGCTTTGAGGAACCCTAGGTTGTTCTGAGGGATCAACGATGCTCCGACGAATCGACGCTGGCGCTACAGGTCTCGCGAGCACTAGTCAGTGAGTGCAGACCAGGAGCTAGGGGCCCAGGTCACGTCATTATGCCGTGCCGCACCGGGTGGACGGGTGGTGCCGCGCGGAAATGCTGCGGTGTCGCATTGAGGCAGGTTCGGATCTCCTCGATTGCTTTCATGGCGCGTGCGTTTCGGCAAGCGTGTGCCTCGGCTGCGCTGCGCGCCATCATCGCCACGGGTTCGATCTCCGGTGCCGGGTGCGCGGACGTCGTGATGCCGCTTCCTGAGGGGGTATGCGAACTGTCGCGACCCAGTGAGTTTTTTTCGCCTGGAAAGACCAGAAAGGTCGTCATCTTCGATCGCCGCTGCGGTTCAGGTGCGCCGGAGCGGCAGGTATCGGTGCTGGAAGCGGCGGCGGTCCTCAAGAATACGCCCGGGAACGTGCTGACGGAACGGGTTGATCCGCGGGCACGAGAGCGATTGGCTCAACTTGAGATGTCTTGGTCCGGTGAGGGGAAGCTCACGATCTCCCGCAACCCGAGCATGATCGTCGCCAAGGTCGAGAATCGTGCCAGTGGGGTGGAGATCACTCATCTGGTCCGAGTCCGAGATGAAGAAGTCGAGGAGTTTCTGGACCGTCGCCGCGAGCGATAGTCTGTCCTGCAACATCCATGGCGCTCGGTGCGCCCCCTTGACCCACGGGTACCCCAATATGCGCAAGAGCAAACATGACTGGCAGGCTGTATGGGACTCTAGGATGAAGGCTCTGGAGCGGCGATTCGGTCCTTCGTCCAGAACCGTCGGGCATGCCGTTATTCCCCTGGAGTTTGGTGAGAAGCATGGTGGATCCGCCGATGTCGTCTATTTTCGAAAGGGCAAGCTGCGCGGCACTGTCACTGCGACCGCGGATTGCGTACTGACGTCCAGCCAAAGGCGAACCTCCCTTGGTCAGTACGAGCTGGTCATTTGCGAGCGCGGGCGAGGGTCGAAGTGGGGCGAAGCGCTCGTCAGCAACCTGGCGACGTACACGCTGAAGACGCCGCTCAGGTCGATGGACACCATGGATCTCCGAGGGGGTTCGGGGCCGGGTTCCGTCGTCGCCGCGTTGCTGTTCGTCGACTATGGCCGAATCACCGTCTTGGGAAGACGTGCGGGCCTTGTATTGTGCCTTGGAATCACCAAGAGTGAGTTGGCAGCATGTATGGCTGGAAAGAAGCGTAGCGTTCTGGCGCGACTAAAGCGTCAGAAGATATTTCCCTTCACGATGCACCGTCGAAAGAGTGTGGTCTAGCGGAAGCGCCTTTCGTTGCCGCGTGTTCCTTCACGTCAGCCACGGACACATTCTTCACGGATCGCGTAGAAATGACATGCCGCGCGAATCTGCGCGGCGCTGATGGGAGAATTCTTGGTACCTGTACGGCCGCGCGCCAAGAATAGTTCGTGCGATCAATCACTTGTGAGTTCGTTCGAATCCCTCTCTCGCCAACTCCACTGTTTCAAGCCTTCTCATGCCTGACGTCTCGTCACTCGTTGGAGCAGAGCAGGTCTGAATCTAGTTCCAGCGCCAGGCGTGTGGGCCGTGAGGACGCGCGATGCCGAGCAGTCGCGGGATGCAGGCGAGCTGGTAGTCCAGCGACAGGTCGTTCGACGCGTCGTGGCCCGCTGGCAGCGGCGCGGACCGCTGGTAGAAGCCGGCGTTTCGCCGCTTGGGCCAATTGCCTTCGATGCGCGTGATCAGTGCTTCGCGCTCGTCCGCACCGGTAGCGCTGTCGAGTAACCTCAACTTATCGCGGAAATCCCTGTCGACCAGTGCGTCCGCGCCCGTTTGGAATTGATCGACCGCGTTGCCAAGCGAAGGTGGCACTGCCGCGCCAGTGACCCGATGCAGAATGAAGCGGCTATAGGCGAAGTAGCGCTCCTCCAATAGTCGCGGGAAATGGAGCAGGACAGGCTCCGACGAATCCGTCAGCCAGAACAGCGAGTGGACGAGATCCCAATCCGTGATCCCGGCTATCGCCGACATCGGCAGCAGACGGTCGGGATCTACTGCGTCGAGGCAGGCGATCATCTCGCGGTAGGCCTCATGGGTCTCGGCAATTGCGGTCCGTGGATCATCCCCCCGACGCCACTGCATCACGGCGATCTCGCTGTGGTCGTGCAGAAGGTGACTGAAGTTCTCGATCAGCAGGGCGGGCTGGTCGCTCCTCCTCAACTCAGCGATGGCTGCCCGTGTTGAGACGACCATGTCGGCATGAAAACGCAGGAGGCGCGTGAACTTCTCCGACACCGTTTCCGGTTTCTGCTTCTTCCCGAACCATCGAAACATCCGCCGCTCCTCGCTAGCTCTTGCGCTTGGCCGAGGTTAGCAAGAGCGATGCGGCGTGTATCA
>JBIITU010000396.1:0-3319 GCA_044340335.1 Steroidobacteraceae bacterium | reverse complement strand
CACCTCATAGCCCTCGAAGCTCCAGCGCAGCTGGGCGCGCAGCTCCGGATCGTCCTCGACGATCAGCAACCGGCGGTATCGACTGTCTTCCTGCATGATCATGTGCCGCTCCCGGCTCAACCGGCTTTCAGCGCCAGTGCGTCACGCACCTGCACCGGAAACCACATTTCAAAACGTGTGCCACGACCCGGCGTCGACTGCACGTCGACCCGCCCACCGAGGCTGCGCAGGTACTCGCGGATCTGGAATGCGCCGATGCCCATGCCGCGCGCACCCTTCGTCGTGTCGAACGGGCGAAACAACCGATCGCGCAGGAAGGCCGCATCCATGCCGCAACCGTTGTCGACGATCGCCAGCACCGGCTGCGAATCGAGCACCGTCACCTCGACGACGATTTCGCCGCTCTCCGGCGTCGCATCCTGGGCATTGCGGATCGCATGCTCGACGACGCTGGCAAGCCGCTCCGCTTCGACGAACACGGTCGGCCGTGCTTGCGCCACGACCTGCGGCACGGGCGCGCGACCGCCGCAGCGCAGCGCCGCGCGCTCGGCGAGTGTCGCCAGATCCACGGTCTGCATGGTCGCGGGCTGTGGCTCGACGCCCTGCGCCCCGGCTGCGAGCTGGGCGATCAGCTTGGTCATCCGCGCCGCCGACGAGCCGATGGTGCGCATGGCATCGTCGATGAACTCGGGGTTGCGGCGATGCCGCTCGGCGTTCTGCGAAATCAGCTTGAGCTGCGCGGCGACATTCTTGAGATCGTGCATGACGAAGGCCGTCATGCGGTTGTAAGCCTCGAACTGCTGAGCCTCCGACAATCTGGCATCAGCGTCGTACTGCGACAGGTGCACGGCAATCTGGCGCCCGGCGGTCTTCAGCAGGTCGCGGTCTTCGAAGTTCAGATCGCCGAGCGCCGGCGCGCGCGTCAAGACCACCCAACCGTACAGCGTCTCACCCTGCAGCAGCGGCACGATCAACGCGGCAGGATCATCGGCATAGCGCGCAGCCTCGAGCTCGAGCCCGTCGTAGATGCGCGGTGCCTGCGCGAGTTCGCGCAGGTCTATCAGCCAGCCACTGCGTTCGAGGAACGCGACCAGCGGGTCCGCCGCCGAGATGGGCGCGGGTCGTTGCGCAGGAACGCCCGACTCCGGTGCCGGCCAGACCTGAGCGCAGGTGAACGACGCACCGTCATCATTGCGCTTCCACAATACGCCGCGCGGACTCTCGACGATCTGCGCGAGCGCGCGTATCGCCCGCTGCGGCAGCGAGTCGCTCGCATCACGTTCGGATAGCGTGCGGATGAAGCGCAGCCACTCGGCGCGATAGTCGTAGCGCTGGGCGAAGAAGTGCGAAGCGACGAACACACGCAGCCGGCGCCGCAGGGCTTCGGAGAACAACGCGAATGCGAGCGCCACCAGGCCCAGCGACCACAGCAGCGTCTGCGCCACCTCATATCCGCCCGCGGGCAGCGATCCCAGCGACACGCCGACCAGGCTCAGCAACACGAGATAGGCGCCGATTGCGACGAAGGAAGTCGTGTAGAACGCCGCCTGCCGCGAGAACGCAACGCCCACCGACCAGTCGGGCATGTGGCGCGCGCCGCGCAGCAGCGCGAGCGCGCAACCGGCGAACAACAGCCCGCGCGCCACCCACAGCGCCACCGGCACACCACCAAACAGCAACAGCTCGGCGAAGCTGATTAGTTCGACGACGAACAATCCGCCGACACCCAGGCAGAACCAGCGCAGCGCAAGCCGCGCGTTGGCCGCCGCATTGCGATAGATCTGCTCGAGCGCGAACACGCCCAGCACTGACCACAGCAAGCCGGCGATACCGAGCAATCGGGCGATACGATCGACCGCGCCGGGTGCAAAGGGCAGCGCAATCGCGAACGCTCCCATCGCCACGACAAGCGGCGCGCCCCAGCGCAGCAGCAGACGGAACCAGCGCGGCTGCCCCTGCCACTCGGCGAAGGATTCGAGTTGCCACAGCCAAAGCGACAGCAAACCGAGTTCGAGCAGCAGGATGACCGCGGTGTCGACGATCTGGCCGGCGTAAGCCGCCCAGGCCAGCAGCGCCCAGATGGCGGTGCCGAGCGCGGCCACACGCAGCCGCAGCCGCGGCGCGCCGACCGCGAAGCGCGACGGGCGCAGATACAGAGCAAGCGCCACAAAAGCGCCGGCCGCACCCAGAAAACTGATTCCAGCCAGGATCGGACCCATGAACCGCCAGAAACTGTAAAACCTGCCGAATAGGCTGTCGGGATTCTATACAGTTTCTGTCGCCAAATCCTTACAGTTGGTCAGATTGTGCGCTCAGTCACAGTGTCGCCCCGCCCTGGGACCCCATCCAAACCCCTACGCGGGGCATCGCGGCATCGAGCCGCTGACGGCCAGAGGCGCAGTCCGGCTGGCAGGGCGTCAGTAGCACCCACACCTCGGCATCGCGGCGCCCCCGCAACCCGCCCATCAGCAGTGCCAGTTTGAAGCGGCGCCCGCCCGCCGCCAGCGGCGTGCCCGCGACGCGATAACCGACACGGGCAAGCCAAGGCCCGGCACTCACCGCGCCGGGAATTCCCGACGCCCGTGACAGTTCCGTCCAGGCCGCCCCCGCGCTCTCGATGCGCCAGCCTGCGGCATCCTGCGCCGCGAAGACCTCGACGGGGTCGCCGCTCAAGCGCATCGCGCGCGTCTGCCGCGGAATCTGCCAGCGCCCGAACTCGACGCCGGCACCGTCCACCTGCCATGCGGTTCGCTCGATGGGCGCCGCCAGCGCAATGAGATCGTCACCTTCAGAACTGGGCAGAGGCAGCACCGAGTTGGCATTCGCCGCATCGTCGCGACCCGACCCAGCGAGCACTACCGGCCCGGTGATCAACAACGCGCAGGCGAGCACGGCCCACGGCGACAACGCGATCTGTGCGCCGGTCGGCTCGCCGGTCAGCAACGGAGTCGCGACCACGGGGCGCACTTCGCTGTGCTCGAGCCGCGCCGCATAGACGAACACCGGCCACATGCAGACCAGGAACAGCACCCAGCCGAAGTACAGGTGATCGACGCGGATCAAGTAGTGCTGCATGTCGGTGGCGTAACCGATCAGGATCAGCAGGTAGACGCGCAACCAGTTCGACAGCAACGCGACCACCGCCGCCGCTGCCAGCAACCGCCAGCGCAACCGCCACGACTGTATGTGCGAGAGTCCCTGGAACAGCGCCAGCGCCAGCGCGACGACCAGATAGTTGAGTCCGCTGCAGCCGTTCGCAACTTCAACGATGCCTGCGGGCAGATGGAAGCTGTTGCCCTCCACGTACGCCGGGACGCCC
>JBIITU010000268.1:0-4937 GCA_044340335.1 Steroidobacteraceae bacterium | reverse complement strand
AGCAGCGTGCGCTCCTGCATCTGCGTGTTGTCGCCATTGAAGACGTCGGTCTGGCCTTCGTCCTGGTAGTTGACCTCCGCCTGCAGCGTCACGCGGCTGCCGCTGTTCAGGCCGATGTCATAGGCGACGTTGAGCGCCGCCTTGAACTCGGGCGAGAACGGCACGTCGAACTGCGTCAGGTCCACCGGCTGATTCGTGCCGCGCAGGTCGGGCAGGATCGCATCGGAGCCGTACTTGTGGTCGAGCCAGTTGAGGCTCGCACCGATGCGCACGGTGTCGGTGGGCACCCACGTGGCTTCGAGGTCGATGCCGGTCACTTCCGATGAACCGGTGTTGACCGTCACGGTCTCCTGCTGGCTCGAGCCGTCGGCGGCAATGTAGACCGCGACGACCGTGCGCTGCAGGTTCTCGTAGTCGGTGCGGAACAGCGCCGCATTCAGGCGCAGCCGGTTGTCGAACAGGTCGGTCTTGTAACCGAGCTCGAGATTCTTGTTGGTCTCAGGATCGTAGGCGCAACGGGACTCCGTCGCGCAGGTCTCGGAGAAGCCGCCGGACAGGAAGCCGGTGGCGTAGCTCAGGTAGACCAGCGACTGCTCGTTCGGCTTGTAGTCGACGACCGCGCGCCACGTGACCTCTTCCCACTCGTTGCTGATCAGCAGGTCGGTGCCGAAGTTCGAGCGCGGCAGCGGATTGGTGCGGCCATCCCACTGACGCGGCAGCAGGCCACCGCGGCTGATGTTCTGCGATCGCAAATCGATGCAGCCGCCAGTAAGCGGATCAACGCCCACATCACGCGCCGGCGTACGCGCGGTGCAAGGACCCCCGCCATCGACGAGGCGGTCGAAGTCCTTCTCATCCTTGCTGAAGCGTACGCCTGCGGTGAGCCGCACGGCGTCGGTCACCTGGTAGCTGCCGTCCCAGTACACGGCCAGCTCTTCGCGATCCTGCGACGTGGTCTGCAGCTGGAAGTCGCGGAACACGCTGGTATCGAGGCTGACGCGACCGGACGGCGTCAGGAACGTGCCGGTGACCGGATCCGTCACTGGCAGCAGCCCGACCAGGCCAACCTGGAAGAAGGCGCGGAAGTTGAACGTGTCCTTGAAGTAGTTGCCGCCGGCGACGAAGTTGAACGGGCCGTCGAAGTCGCTCGCGAAGCGGACTTCCTGCTGGAAGGTGTAGCGCTCGGTGTTGCGCGTGGAGTCGAACAGCGTCAGGAAGGCCTCGCCCGTGTAGGTGCTCGGCAGGCGCTGTTGCTCCTGGCGATAACCGGTGATGGACTTGATCTCGCCGGCACCGATTTCGTACGACTGCGTCAGGTACAGGCCTTCGGTGTCGACGCGGTGGCCCTGGTCCATCTTGATGTCGGCATTGCCGGTGATGGCCGTGCTGAACACGTCGCGCTGACCCGCCAGCTGGATGCCGGGGAAGCCCAGCGCGGTGAGCAGATCGCTTGCCGTGCTCTCGTTGACGCCCGGCGGGCTGTCGGAACGATCGCGCACCACTTCGCCGATCAGCAGCGCCGAGTACGATTCATTCGGCTCCCACAGCAGCTTGACCTTCGCCGCCGTGACGTCCTTGCCGCCGAGGCGACCACCCGTGCCACGGTTGTTCAGATCGATGCCGTCGGGCGGCAGCGCGCCCATCGGAATGCCGAAAGCGCCCCAGATGGGTACGTTGTTCGGATACGTCGCCGTCGCCTTGTCGTTCGTGTAGTAGCCGGCGTCGTTGTCATAGATCGCCGCGATGCGCAGCGCGAGCGTGTCGCCGAACGGCACGTTGACGGCAGCCTTGATGCTGCTGTTGTCGGCGCCGTTGCGATACTGGCCGACCGAGAACTGCGCTTCCGCGCCGTACTCACCGAGGACCGGGCGCTTCGACGTGACGCTGATGACGCCGCCGGTGCTGTTCTTGCCGAACAGCGTGCCCTGCGGACCGCGGTAGACCTCGATCTGCTGCGTGTCGAACAGCGTCAGGAACTGCGAGGTCACGTGGCTCAGCACGAACTCGTCCATCAGGAAGCTGACGGGCGCGTCCTGCGTGACCAGGATGATGTTGGTGCCGGTGCCGCGCATGCCGCCGCCCGTGGCGTTGAAGCCCGCGGGGTTCGAGAACACGAGGCCGGGCGCGAGATTCTGCAGCGCGCGCACGTCGTTGATCGGCGAACGCTGCAGGTCGGCTTCACTGATCGCAGACAGTGCGATCGGAACGTCTTGCGACTGCGCGTTGCGCTTCGTGCCCGTGATGATCACTTCTTCGAGCGAGCCCAGCGTTTGCGCGCTGGATTCCTGCTGCTCCTGCGCCGCGCCTATCGACGGCAAGGCCACGGCACAAAGCCCCGCAAGCAACGCAAGCGACCGCCGGTGCACACCGGAGTTTCTGAACAACATGAATTCCCCCTCAATGATTCGGAAACAAACCGTCTTGCTTGTTTTTTTACAAGCGATCGGAGTTAACGACAGTCATCGGAAAAAATCAATCATGACTGTTTTTTTGTTAGCCTCTGCCGGCGCCGGCACTGTGCCAGCACGGCTCGCACGCGCTGCCGCGGGCGCCATTTCTTTTTGCGCTGCATTAAAGAGTATCGCTGGAGGTAGACGTGACTGCACTTCGCTCCCCGTCAACAGGCGTCGCGCTGCTGCTGCTGTGCAGCGCTGTTCTGCCGTCCGTCTCCCACGCCGCCACCGAGCGTGACGCCGCCGCGCTGTACAAGGATTACTGCGCCGCCTGCCACGAAGGTGGCGTGCCGCGCGCGCCGCACTCGGTCAAGTTCCAGATGCTGGGCGCAGCATCGATCCTGCGCTCGATGGAGTCGGGCGTCATGCAGACGCAGGCAGCGGCGCTGTCGCCAACCGAGCGTCGTTCGCTGGCCAACTTCCTCGGCGGCTCGATCGCGTCGCCCGATGCGCAGCTGCGCGCGCCGCAATGCAGCGGCGCCAGCGCCGAGTTCGACGCCTCGCGGCCGCCCACGCTTGCTGGCTGGGGCATGACACCCGAGAACACGCGCCACGTCGACGCGCGCACCGCGCGCCTGCGTGAGCGGGACGTGCCGCGGCTCGCGGTCAAATGGTCGTTCGCGTTTCCCGGCGCCACCCGCGCCCGCTCGCAACCGACCGTCGGCGGCGGCGCGCTGTATGTCGGCAGCCAGGACGGCACCGTCTATGCGCTCGATCTCGACACCGGCTGCGTGCGCTGGAGCTTCGCGGCAGAAGCGGAGGTACGCACGAGTCCGGTGCTCGAACCCTGGCGCCGCGGCGACCGCAATGCGCGGCCGCGCCTGTGGATCGCCGACTTCAACGGCAACGCCTACGCGCTCGACGCGCGCAGCGGCCAGCAGCTGTGGAAGTCGCGCGTCGATGCGCACCCGCGCCTGACCATCACGGGCTCGCCGCGCTACCACGATGGGCGTCTGTACGTGCCGATGTCCTCGACGGAGTGGGCGGCGGCGGCTGATCCGGCCTACGAGTGCTGCACGTTCCGCGGCGGCGTCGCCGCCCTCGATGCCACCAGCGGCGCGCTCGTCTGGCGCTCCTACACCATCCCCGAAGAGCCGCGGCTGACCGGCGAGCTCAACTCGGCTGGTGCAGCGCGGCGCCATCCGTCCGGCGCGCCGGTCTGGAACTCGCCGACCATCGATGCGAAGCGACGTCGGCTGTACGTCGGCACCGGCGAGGCCTACACGTCGCCGGCCGCCGCGCAGAGCGACGCGGTCATCGCTTACGACCTCGACACCGGTCGCATGCTGTGGTGGCACCAATCGCTGCCGGGCGACGCGTGGAACATGGCCTGCTTCATCGGTGGCGGCCCGAACTGCCCGGTCGAAAACGGCCCCGACCTCGACATCGGCGCGCCGCGAACGCGACCACGCTGTTCGCGCCAAACGCCGACACCACCTTCCTCGGCACCGAGCAGGGCGTGCCCAAGCCCGGCCTGTTCGCACTCGATCCCGCGACGGGCGCGATCCGCTGGTTCGCGGCCGCGCCGGATGTCTGCGCCGCCGAGCTGCGCCCGGCTTGCGACCCGGGCTTCTCGCCGCCGCCGACCTCGATACCCGGCGTCGTGTTCCAGCCCAGCTTCGATGGCTGGCTGCGCGCGTACTCCGCGCGCAACGGCGCGCTGCTGTGGGGCTTCGACACGGTGCGGGAGTTCGTCACGGTCTCCGGCGCGAAGGCCCGCGGCGGTTCGATCGAGAGCGCCGGCGCGATCGTCGCCGATGGCCACGTGATCGTGAACTCCGGCTACCTGTTCGGCGGCCGGATGCCAGGCAACGTGCTGTTGGTGTTCAGCGTCGACGGACGCTGAGCGGAGCTGCGCCATGGCCACGCACACCGATCCGCTCGCGCAGTGGAACCTGATGGACCCATCCGTGCAGCAGTGCCCTTACGGGTTCTACCGCGCGGCTCGCCAGCAGGCGCCGGTCTACCGGATGCCGCAGACGGGCTTCTACCTCGTCACCTCGTTCGAGCTGTGCCGGGAAGTGATCCGCCAGCCGGACCTGTTCGCGTCCGGCGTGAGTCCGATGGCCTTGCGCGAGGGCGGCGTGCCGCAGGACATCGTCGACATCTATGTCAACGAGGGCTGGGTGCCGCTCGCATCCTGCTCGACGTCGGATCCGCCGCGCCACACCCGCGTGCGCGATTTCCTCGAACCGCTGTTCACGGCGAAGCGCGTGCGCGAGATCACACCGCTGATCGACCGCACGGCCCGCGGACTGCTCGACGCACTCGGTCCGCGCACGCAGATCGAATTCGTGCACGATTTCTCTCACCCGCTGCCGATGATCGTCATCGCCGAACTGATCGGCGTGCCGTCGCACGACCTCGCCCGCTTCAAGGCCTGGTCCGATGCGATCGTCGAACCGTTCAGCATGATGGTCTCGCACGAGCGCGAACTGGAGTGCGCGCGCCTGGTCGTCGAGATGCAGCATTACTTTGCCGAAC